>NZ_JAHHPQ010000656.1:0-1967 GCF_024606245.1 Endozoicomonas sp. SESOKO2 | reverse complement strand
CCCAAGAGCAAACAGCAGGGCAACACCAGGAATAACAAAACCGACAGCCACCAGCGATTCCACAAAAGCAGCCAATGCTATAATCGGGCCCAGCCAGTGCCCATGATGTTGAAGCCATGCATGTAATGCTACAAAGCTATCAGATTCCACAAAAAGCCTCTTTCGATATCACCATGATGTAAAATGCTTCCTTCATATCCGTAAGTAACACCACACAATGCCACATTGAGAGCAGAACCATGACACCGGAACGTTACAAAAAATTTAAAGATCTGCTGGATCGACGTCAACCCGACCTGACGGTGCTCACGGATCAAGTTCATAAACCCCATAATCTCTCAGCTATTATCCGAACCTGCGATGCAGTGGGCATTTCCGATATCCATCTCAGCCAGCCAAAGATGGGCTATCGAAATTTTCGGGGCAGAGCTCTGGGCAGCCATAAATATGTTAATGTTCATCATCACAGCAGTGTAGAGGAAGGTATATCACAACTGAAAGCCAGCGGCTTTAAAGTTTATGCTGCGCATTTTTCCGACAGTGCAATCCCCTATTCAGATGTCGATTACACTTCGCCTGTAGCGGTTATGATGGGCGCGGAGAAAAAGGGTATCAGTCCTCAGGCGGCAGAGCTGGCTGATCAACATATTATTATTCCCATGCAGGGCATTGTGGCTTCTTTCAATGTCTCGGTTGCAGCAGCAGTCATCCTGGTTGAAGCTCAACGACAGCGCCTGTTGAAGGGGATGTATGATAAACCCAGCCTGCCTCCGGAGATCTACACTCCTACCCTGTTTCGCTGGGGATATCCCGAACTGGCTCGATATTGTGACGAACGGGGACTGAAATACCCACAAATGGATGAAAACGGGCAGCTTATAGACCCATCCTCCTGGTACATCCGGGTCCGGGCTAACGCCTGAGCCATAGAACAGGCTCTCCCATTGAACCTAATCTTTTGAATTCAACTTGCATTGCTTGCCAAACATACCGTAAATGTCTTAGTTTCGAAGCTTGAAACTCATCACAAGCGTCTCCTATGACTCACCTTACTTTAGCAACAGAGGCTCCATGAACCCCCGCATAGCTTCCCGCATTCAGCAAATCAGCCAGCTTGCCTCCCGGCCTTTGAAAGGATTACTGGCCGCTGCGGCATTCATACCTTCTGTGGCGATGGCGGCAGATAGCGCAGTGTTCCTGCAATATCACCATGTCAGCGATAAGACCCCTGCTGTCACCAGCATTACACCAGAGATGTTCAGGCAACATCTGGATTATCTGGATAAAAATGACTTCAATGTAGCGCCCATAGAGACCATCATCAAAGCCATTCAAAGTGGCCGGTCAGTGCCCGATAAAACGGTAGTGATCACTTTTGATGATGCTTACAAAAACATCTATGAAAATGCCTTCCCAATGCTGAGAGATAAGGGTTGGCCGTTTACAATTTTTGTCAGCACTCAGCCAGTGGATCGTGGCTTTGGCAACTTCCTGACCTGGAAGCAGATTCAGGAGATGAGCCGCTCAGGCGCTACCATCGCCAACCATACCACCAGCCACCCTCATATGCCGGAAAAGCTACCCGGCGAATCCGATCAGGCCTGGCTGGAACGCTCCGGAAAGGAGATCACCGACACAGAACAACGCATCAGGAACGAAACCGGTCAGGATGTCAAAATGCTGGCCTGGCCTTTCGGCGAGACAGCCCCAGAACTGAGAAAGATGATCAAGGAGATGGGCTACATTGGGTTTGGTCAGCAGTCTGGCGCTATTGGCCCACTGTCAGACTTTACCCGCCTGCCCAGATTCCCTATGTCCGGGAGTTATTCCGATATGAGTGGTTTCAGAACCAAAGTAAACAGCAGACCCCTGCCAGTGACGCAACAGGAGCCCGATACCGCTATCATTGACCCAAAGAACCTGACGCCCTCTCTAACCCTAACTTTGGCAGACGGCAACTATCAGAA
>NZ_JAHHPQ010000655.1:0-1288 GCF_024606245.1 Endozoicomonas sp. SESOKO2 | reverse complement strand
ACCCTTCTTCTGTTGGTAACCGGTAGTTATGGCTATGACTTATCCGACCCCACTCTTGTTGAGATTGACCGCCGTACCGGGCAAAAGCCTTATATCACCAGAGAATATTCTCCTGACTGGCTTCGTTCTTCACAAAGCCTTTCCGGACAATGGCTGTCCCTTGCCCGAAATTGTGTCATTTTTTTTAGGAGTCGGGATCAACAGATTGAGTTCATGAAAAGTCAGCTACCAGCTAGCGGCATGAACCCTGAAGATCCTGTGCTTTTCTCTGAAGCAGAATTATCAGCACTCAATGCAGGTATTCCGGACATGCCTGAACCGCCACCATTTGAAGAGACTTCTTCTGAAGAGGCTCCTTCTCTGGATAGTGACTCTCGTGGCAGCCCAGCTATCAGTATATCCGAACTGTTTGATCGAGCCGGTGGCATTGATGACATTCAGCAATTGTTTGCAGAACAAAAACTAACCCCTTCCAGGCTGGTTGAAAATATTTATGACTGGTACGACAAAAAGCTACCAGACAGCTTGAAGGATGTACTGATTGAGCGAAACAAAGATCTGGCAATGCAAATGGCTAAAGCCTCGGATGAGCGATGGCTAAAGTGTATTTCAGAATACCGGGGTGTTATTGAAGCGTGTAAAAAACAACGGATTATCCGTCAGCTGGAAGGTATTCCAATTGCCGTAAAATCAGAAATCAACGTTGCAAGCTATCACCCGACCGCTGGCATTGATCGTAAAAAAATGCCCTATCATTCGCCATTTTACACGGTGAATAAAGAGACTGAATCTGAAGTGGTTCGATTGTTAAAGAGTGAGGGTGTTATTATCCTGGGGATAACCAATCAACATATTTTCGGGCTTGGGGCAACGGGAGAAAATCCTCACTTTCCCAGGATCGCTAATCGTTTCAGTCCCTTTCATATCCCGGGTGGATCATCAAGTGGTAGTGCCCTTATGGTTGCGCTTGGCCTGTCACCATTAACGGTAGGTACTGATGGTGGCGGGTCCATCTCCATTCCTGCCTCATTAAATGGCTTGCCCGGTCTTAAACCCACCACAGACAAGATTTCCACCAAAAATTATGAAAATGCAGCGCCAGGTTTGACGGCCATTGGACTCATTGGTAGTCGTTTTAAAGACATCGCCCTCGGTTATCAGGTTTCAAGCGGACGCCTTCCCACCATCCAAGTGGCTGAAACTTTGAAGACGCTCAAAATAGGTCTTGATCCCGAGTGGGGTCGGATAAGTCATAGCCATAACTACCGGTTACCAACAGAAGAAGGGT
>NZ_JAHHPQ010000654.1:0-2142 GCF_024606245.1 Endozoicomonas sp. SESOKO2 | reverse complement strand
TCAGAGTCAGGCATGTCGGTATCACTAGTATCAGAGTCAGGCATGTCGGTATCACGAATATCAGAGCCACTAATGTCAGAGCCACTACTGTCATAGCCACTGCTGCCAGTATTAATGGTGTCAGAATCAATACTCTCAGAGTCACTGCTGTCAGAGTTATAAGGAGTCCTCATAGCAAAATTATAGTTATCTATGAACCAATCGACGAAATCATCCAGGTATTCTATCCGTTCTTCCAAGTGTTTTCTCTTCTTCTCTTCTTTGCTGAGTTGTTTTCCTTCTTGTTTCTTTGCTGCTTCGTCAGGTTTAACTCCATAAGGCTGCTGATTGGCATTGATGTCAAAAGTTGCCATATGAAATGCCAGCATCCTGCCTGATTGTTGTATCAGGTCGGCAAATCCTGTACCGAGGGTGACCATTATGACTTGGTAATCATTTTCATCAGGAAAAGTTTTTTGTAATTGTTGCTCTATGTATTGTCTTAAGGCCAGAAGCAATTCTTGAAATAATTCAGGGTTTTCACTTCCCGGGTAGTCTTCTGCATCTTTTAATACCTTTTCGAATATTTTGAATAATGTTTGTTCTTTGTCTTTTATCTCTGAAGAGCTGGTGATGGTGTCATCCCAATTTGATGCGCTAAAATAACTGGAAATGTTGTCAACATGTACCTTTGCCTGTTGTATAACGAAAGGATCAAGAATCAGACTTATGGCATCAATTAAACTCACGAACTGACTATTCGAGGCAACTAATTCTGGTTTTTCTTTACCATACTTTTTTACCAGATAGGACATTCGTTCAGCTGATTTTATATTACGTTGATAAAGGGGCATTTCGTTCTCATTAATCTCATTGTTGAGCAGGGAGGAGGCGGCTATTAGCAATGGTTCGTCCAATGTCTCAGGTTCTTCAGATTTTATGGGATCATTTACTTGTAGCAAAAAACTAAGGCGCATTTCTTCCAGCACTTTCAGGCCATTGAAGACTTTACCAGATTCTTTGACATTTGCTTTCAAAACTTCGTGACTTTCTATTGGTTTTTTTGTACCTAGAAGATCACCTTTTTTGGCAACCAGTCTTCCAATACCAGACAATTTAGTGGCACGAAGCAGAAATGAGCTAAAAAATAAATGAGCCGCTTCAGGGTGTGCTCTCTTTGAATGGATGGCTGTATAGTAACTCACCATCAACATCGCAAGGTTCTCCCGGTCTTCTGGTTTGGTCATATCGACAGGAGATTCGGTACCCCGGATGTTAAACAGAACGTCTATCATCGCATCCTCGACATCGTCAACCACAACATTGAGAGCTTTTAACACTTGCTGAATCATGCTCAGAATTGTCAGGCTCTCATTGGGTGGAGCTACCGGGACGTAGCTCAACATATTGTTTAGGGTTATGGTGTCTTCATCGAAGCCTGTATTGACCCCTTGGATAATGGCAGTAATTTGTGCATGGTTCATTGGTGGGAGCGGAATTTGAATTAAAGGCTGCGGTTGCAGTGCAGCAGCTCCCGCGGATTCTTGCGAATCTGAATCTGTTTTTTCGCTCCGCTCATTTTCATGGTTCATGACAAAGGTAAGATGGGTCGTATTCGGATTGAGAGCAAAAGAAAGGGGGTGGCCTAAATAAGCATTGTGATTAATCAAATCGTCCAGAAAACCAGACTTTTTTATCGCTCTATCTACAACAAATTTCTCTGGCACTGGCGTTGATAAAAGGTTTTCTGCGAGCAAATTTGAACAAGGGGAAGTCATCATGACGAGGCCAAGGGAAGCAGCAACAAACCGGTTGGCCTTGTAACGATGGAAAAATATCGATTGCTTTGCTTTTTCAGGTAATCGAGAAATGGAATAACTCATCAACATCTGCTTTCTTAAGTTTATGGATGCCCAGATAAACTAGTCCATGAATCGCAACAGTGCTCAGGTTTTAGTACCAGCCAGACTCAACCAGATCCCCAGGCCCTGGTTCGAGCTGGCAGTTTGTCGGGAAGCCTGCTGATGGCAATCCGCCTGAAAGAACAGGAGTAAGATTAAAGATAAGCTCCGTCAAGGCTACCTCATGCGAGCATCGTTACTGTCAGCGACTACTGTTAGGGTTATCACTGTCAGAGTCATAAGGAGCTTTCATAGCAAACTC
>NZ_JAHHPQ010000653.1:0-4487 GCF_024606245.1 Endozoicomonas sp. SESOKO2 | reverse complement strand
ACCAATTTATTGCAACCGCAGTAGGACAGCCTTAAGTCCGACAGGCTGCTAGCCAAACGCCATTTTGAAAGACTTCTTTCTGGAGCACTGTAGTCGCGTCTTTCAAGTCAATTAAATCAACATCTTTACTAAAGTGGCAAGCAAGCTCCTGTGCTTTATCCCACAAAAGCTGTTGAGAGGTTTGCCCAGAGATTAAGACCGCTAAGTCTATATCGCTTCCGGCTGTGGCATGCCCAGTCGCCTGACTGCCATACAAAACGATACCCTGCAGAGTTTCTCCAAATGCTGCTCTAAGTGACTCTTCAATATAAGAAGCATCTAAACTGGCGTGCATATCTTCTCTTTGAGAGATGGTTGTGTCATTAGCATAACACTCCTCAAGGTATAGTGGATCCCATACACTGGACAGGTGGTTAAGTTGAGTTTTCTGGCTGTGACGTTCCCCTTCAGGAGGAAATCATGAGTACCAATTTGTTAGCTGATGCTTCCGACCCCTCGTTTCCCACTGAGACCATAAGAAATATCTAACTAAACAAAGCTTCTATCAAATAGCCCAGCTTTCGTCGTTTTCTGCTTAACCATTGGATCATAAAGTGACGATTTTCAGCTGTTGAACAACGTTCTCGTTCGATCGAAGCAATAACCCTCTCTGGTGTCGTATACCTCTGGGTTTGCCAGTTGATATACATGGGGTAATGACAGTGAGCAAAATAGATCAGTTCGTCTAAAGTTCTTTTGCGATGGCGTCTTTTGCAGATCAAGTGATCAACGGTTACTCCCCATCCTGCATAAAAAGGCTGGCCCCAGCAATGGACTGTTTTTCCAAGTGTCAGGGCTTCAAAACCTGCCAGAGAGGTCATGACGTGCAGTTCATCACATTGCTCAATACAATCAAAAATATCACCATCCAGTACAACATGATCGACCCAGTCCAGGGCCAGACTCTCGGGAATATGACCCTCCCTCCCTGCTAAAAGAACATCCGGATGGGGCTTGTAAACAATAAAAGCATCAGGCGCGTGGGTTCTGACCGCCTTAATCAACTCAAGATTGGATGAGATTTCAGGGCTGCCCCATTGGATAGAAGCATCGCTGTCCACCTGACCTGTAATCAGTATCTTTCGCTGATCCATTCTGACTGACTCAAACAGGCATTGCTGCGAGCCTTGCAGATTATATTTGCTGATTCGTTGTTCTTTCAGGGTCTTACGTAAAGCTTTTGCCCGCAGGAGTTGCTGATCATTGAGCTCAATGGTGTTGATTGCAGTTTCGAGATCAGAGGGTCGTGAAGCATCAAAATAGATGCCCGTCTGATCCAGAATCAAAGAGCTGGGTCTGCGCAGGTCAGCCCCCAGACCTACTGAACGAATGAAGGCGTCTTCAGCTCTGAAAAGCTTAATATTCGATGGCGGTTTATAATCATGATGTTTGGCTCCCCAAACTAAAATGCCATCATCAGGTTTCGTCTTCGCTTCAGCTTGCTGAACCGATTTTACAAACAAAACCTTTTCTGAAATCGCTTCAGTAAAATGCTTTAAAAAGGCTCTTTTCCATAAGCTGAAGCCCACCGCATAGAGTGTGTTGACGGGCTGGCTCCGTGAAGTTCTCTGCAGGACGATAAGCTCAAGAATATTTTCCAGCTCACACCGTTCAAAAGTTTCCGGATCAATATAACGAGTGTACTTCAGGCAGGCTGCAGCAAAGAGGCTTTCAATAGTATGCGTTTGTTTCCGACGAGGGCAGGGAACCCGGTCATCGGTTAACCCCCAGCCACTGTAAAAAGGGACACCAAAACAAACGACATTTTTCTTGTGCCAGAGTGCTTCGAATCCTAATTGAGAGGTAACGACGTAGACTTTTTCAAAGTAGGGGAAAAGAGACTGAGCATTAACCTTGTCCGCAAGAATATGTATTCTGGGATTATCAGGAAGATGGCTGCCGAGATAACCCTTTTTGGTACCCAGAACAACATCAGGATGAACTTTTATCCAGATTTCAGAATCCGGATTCTCCGCAAGCGCCGCATCCAGCATTTTCTCAAAGCTGGAGTCATCCGCTACTCCAAACTTGACGGAACAGTCTCCGTAAGTCTGATCAACCACAAGAACACGTTTCAGCCCTTCAGCTTCAGGCTTCCAGCCGTCTATAGGCTCATGATTATATTTAGTGATTTTGTTGTCAGTAATCTGAGCCAGAAGGTTTGAAGACCGCTCTCGTAATTCTGCGTTGAACCAGTCGGGACGATTGAGAAGCGCTTCAATATCAGAAGGGCAGTTAGCGTCGTAATAAATGCCCTGTTTATCAACGATCAGAGCAAAGCGTTTGTCACCCAGGGCAGGGTGGCCCAGATAGCTGATAAAGCCGTCTTCAAGGTGCCAGTAGGGTACCTGATGCTTTTCTGCAAGTTTTACAGCTTTTTCTGTGTTGGCTTTTTTGCCCCACCCCACAACAACATGAGAAGGTTGTATTTTCGTGTAAGACTTTTTCTTCTCTATGCGATCGCACTGCAAGAGAGTAGTCAACTCTCCTGCTTGACTTATCCCGCGAGAAAAAGTAATGAAAGCGGGTTTTGGTTTTAAAGAAGACGGCAATGGAGTCACAGCTATTTGATAGAAAAAGGTTAAAAGGTGGATAAAAGGCTTTATCGGTATTTTGAATAGATACTGAATTACAGTGAATTATCTACTATTACGATCAGATGCCTTGGGCATTGTGCTGATTTAAAATGCACCTGTTGCATTAATCCGGCAACTACCATAACAGAAAAAACGTACAACAGGTGAATTTTTGCATTGTGCGCAAGAATGCTTGACGGTCGAATAATCCACATTAATATGACAAGGCTAAAACGGTTCAACACTGAACAACCTTTAAGCCTTACAGCTCATTTCCAACCGTTTTTTCATCCAGTTCTGAGTTCCGTGGCAGTTTCTTCTCAACCAGATAATCAAGAACCACTTGAGTGCATTCCTTAAGGCGCATTTCTGCTGTATTAATGACAATCTCCGGGTTCTCAGGCACGTCATAACGGGAATCAATGCCCGTAAAGTTTACGATTTCACCTGCTCTGGCCTTTTGATAAAGACCCTTGGGATCACGCTGCTCACAGACATCCAATGGAGTGTTGATAAACACTTCGATGAACTCGCCTTCAGGCAGCATATTTCTGACCATTCTTCTGTCAGATGTGAATGGAGAAATAAACGCACTCAGAACAATAAGGCCGGCATCAACTAACAGGCTTGAGACCTCACCTATACGGCGAATGTTTTCAACCCGGTCACTATCGCTAAAGCCCAGATCCTTGTTCAAACGATGCCGAACATTATCACCGTCCAATACATAGGTATGATAACCCTGTTCATGCAGAAGAGCGTCAACTGCATTAGCAACGGTAGACTTACCTGAGCCACTCAGGCCGGTAAACCAGATCAGGCAGGGCTTTTGCGATTTCAGGTTCGAACGTGCTTCTTTAGAAACCCTGTGAGTATGCCAGGCAATATTTTCCATATTCCAGTTAAGCTCATTGTGCTAATGCTTCGGATTGGCCTTACTCAACTGCTCAGCCATCAACACTGCCGAGCTGCAAAATAGCAGGGGCTGTCATAATCTTTCCCTGTCTTCAAACCAGACAAAGCACTTGATAGCAGGATTTAATATTGGTTTTAAAAGACTCTGATATAGCAGACCAGGACAGTGCCTGCACAATTATGGGTATGTTGGAGTCACGTAAGGCTTCATTAAATGCCGTTAACTGATCGAAACTATCATGCTCGTCTTGCCCATCGGGGAAGTGAACGACAATGTCCAGATCACTGGCATCATGATTAGTACCTTTTACACGACTCCCATAAGCCCATAGCCTGGTGCCACGGGTGAATATTTGTGATGCCAGATCACAGACAGACTCACGATCCTTTTCTCGTAAATCAATCATTTCTAACTCTATTTAAATGCTTTCCTATCGCTGTCTCCAAAATAATGGCATCAGCGATAAAACCTGGTAGCAACTTAAGAGTGTATTCAGCGAATTTCTTGCCATAAACCTTCAGACACTTGCGAAGGAGTTTGTCAGCCTGTTCGAGGATGATTTCAAACTCTTTAACACAGGCTGACCGGTACATATCGTAATCTATACTGCCTTCTTCACAGGCGAGTAGACGGTTATGAGCAGTCTCCAGTGTCTTGATGCAACGGGAAAAAAAGTAGTGTCTATAGTCATGTGTCTTAATGGCAATGTTTGTTTAGCCTCGGAACGAATTGATTTCTCTCCATGGTTCTTTGGACAAGGTCTGAATGTTTAATCAAGTATATACCCAGGTATATACAAAGAGGATCAAAGATGAAGACGACCATTTTCAAAAACAACAAAACACAGGCTGTACGGATTCCCAAGGAGTTTGTGTTTCCAGACAATGTGAAACACGTTCAAATCACGGCAAAATCATGAAAGTGCCTGCCCAGCAAGGACTTCAGCCAGATAGCGT
>NZ_JAHHPQ010000652.1:0-1053 GCF_024606245.1 Endozoicomonas sp. SESOKO2 | reverse complement strand
TGATGATCAAAAGCCTTTTCAAGCTTGCCCTGATTGCCTTTGACCGTCAGCCTCCTTTTCGACTATGGCCCGGGGCATATCTCGAATTTCAGGGGGGTTCATGATTTTTCCCTGGTTAGGCGCGCTACACCTGCCTGAGATGGTTAATATTGATAGCCATGACTTCATGAGATGCAAAATAACTGTATGCTCTCAAATCATCGGTTAATACTAAACAATCCAAACTCTTCGCAGCTAAAATTACTGATATATCAGTGATGCCCATATAGCTGAATCCTTCAGCACTAATGACTTCATCTTTTTCAATATACAGTTCATTTACTTCATATAATGTAGGTAATATTGAAACTATGAATTCTTTGAACTTGATTTCATTTATTTTTTCAAGAAAGTTCCACGTTTCAGCTAAAACTTGAGGTGTAACTACAATTCTGGAAAACTGAGATACATATTCATTTAGCCAGTGGAAATCCTGCTCTGTATACATTGCAGTTCGTTTAAACTTTGGTACAAACTCTGGTTCATACTTGCCAACCAAGTATAAAACGAGAAGGTTAGTGTCTAGAAATGCACCCTGTTTTTTGTACCGTACTAACAAATCGGCAAGCATTAGAAATATTAAACTGTGCGTATTTTCATATATATCACGTCGCCAGATTCAGCATCAATTTTAAATATTTTATAGCTTGTTACTCTATTACCTACGCTTCCAAGTGCAAAAAGATCAGACATTCCTAATGTGATCAACCAAGAACCATCATCATCAAGTTCAATTTCTTCAATGGAGAGCTTTACACTTTGGGATGTAATAGACTCAAAATATTTTGCAGCAATCTGAGCTGCTTCTTTTGCATCAATAGCCATAAATTTTCCTAAATCTGTTTAACTAATAAGTTGGTCTAATATTAGACTCTGATAGGGTTTTTAATCATTTCATTTTGAGTGAAGTGACTAAGTCCAAAACTCAGCATCTTCCTGCCGGTTTATACAGCGTACCCATCACGGCAAAATCATGAAAGTGCCTGCCCAGCAAGGACTTCAGCCAGATAGCGT
>NZ_JAHHPQ010000651.1:0-1838 GCF_024606245.1 Endozoicomonas sp. SESOKO2 | reverse complement strand
GGGAATGCCTTCAGCAGGAACAATAGTCACTATCAATTTCCCGTTCTCCGACTTGTCGTCAACTAAACGCCGCCCGGCTCTTACACTTGCCAGCGTCGGAAAAGGTGATGTTATTCTCTGTCAGATCACCAGTAAACCATACTCTGATCCGACAGCAATTGTTATCACTCCGAACGATTTCAACCAGGGAATCCTTGACCGTGAGAGCTTTGCGCGCCCGGGAAAGTTATTCACGGCACACCAAAGCATTATCTGCCAAGAAATCGCGACCATAAAAGCAGAGAAATTCAATGAAATTATCCATCGTTTACATCAAATTATTTCACGAAAAGTGCAATAACCCTTGAACTGAAAGTATCTGTCCACGGCAAAATCATGAAAGTGCCTGCCCAGCAAGGACTTCAGCCAGACAGCGTGAATTGCTCAACCGTTAGCTCTGCAGAGCTGATGTAGTAGCGAATGCAAACATCATCCATGCTCACAAGCTCTCCCTCAATTTCACTCGATGACTGTTCTATTGCCAGAGAAGTCGGTCTTGCCAGTCATCTGGGAAGCCCATGCCACGGGTACTGATGCCGTGTTGCTCTATCAGCTGCATCAGGCGCTTCTGCCATTGGTTTCTGCCACAAATGATATTCATTATATGAATTAAGACGACAAAGGTATTGTAAAGCTTTCGTAATTAACGCGGGTTAACCGGTCTTGAGTAAAGACTCTCTACTAGTGCCTCGTCCGCGTTGGTCGGTAAGATAAATGTCTTGGTTAACTGGCGATTCCATAAGCGGGCATGGTGAGCAGCATAGTTTCTAACCAGCGACAGGTGCTCACAGAATGACGTCATGACTTTTTCGTTCATTTGGTAGACACTGCTTATCGACTGTCGATCTTTACGCAAGCGTATATTGCTAAACCATTTGGATAGCTGACCCATAGTCATTAATTCAACAGCAGCCCAAATCGGTGGAAGCTCTTCTTCGTATTTACCAGTCAGATGCCTGATGAAATCTTCTTTACTGGATTTCACATCACTATCGAGTTTGCTCAGGCTTCTGGCGTATACCATTGGGTTGTCAAAAATTTCCGCTTTGAGGTGTGGGTGTCTGTCTCATGATTGTGACTCAGATGATAGGCAAACTGGGTTCTCAGGGAGACTTCAAGCCGTTCAATGGCATCAAGTACCAGAAGCCGCAGCTCTCGGTCGAAAATATAAAGATTGAGAACATCATCAAAGTGGGTACCAGCCCTGAGTCGATGGGAAGCATGTTCTTCCTCATAAGGCAGGCAATAGGCCCTAAAGCGATAGTAGTTCAGCTGTCCAAGGTAGAATTCTGCTTTGACCGAGTCATCCACTATAAGGTTACGGGACTTGTGACGTTCGACTTGTTGACTTCATGAAAGGGTTGGCTTGTCGTAGGGGATCCGGAGCGGCTTTCGTTTGGACCGTCTTGATGAACTCACAGATTAATCCCTACAAGGTAACTATTTTATGGGTGTCCAGAAACAAGTAACCCCTTTCAGTGCGCTGATCTGACGGGAAGCGGAAGGGGTATTGTTAAGCGGAACTATAGCCACGGCAAAATCATGAAAGTGCCTGCCCAGCAGACTTCAGACAGATAGCGTGTACTCATGGCTGCTTTCTTTCGTTTTCTCTTCAGACCCGCTTTGAAGGTTTTCGTGTTGTTCAGCAGATTGACTGCAATATGTCTAAAGCACCTGCTAGAATTTCTGCTCCGTCATTTCTTCGGATGCGACTTTCGTCTTCTCTCATCGCAACATCGAGTTACCAGTGAAGCTTATTCTCGATGTGTCACTCTGCCATTGGTTCAGCTTCTCCAAAG
>NZ_JAHHPQ010000650.1:0-1179 GCF_024606245.1 Endozoicomonas sp. SESOKO2 | reverse complement strand
GCCTGCATGTTGTCTGCGACCTGACACTGGCTTCTGCAGAGCACGCTGTTTTCAAACAAACCGATCTGGATGTGGCCAGCTTTGATTCGGGTTATGGCTCAGCTTATCTGGCCAAGATGGTTGGACAAAAGCGGGCCCGTGAAATCTTCTTTCTGGGACTGGATTACTCCGCTCAGGAAGCCTTTGAAATGGGCATGGTCAATAAAGTGGTGCCTCACGCAAAGCTGGAAGCATTGGCGCTGGAATGGGCCGGGATAATTGGCGAGAAATCCCCCACAGCCGTCCGTATGATGAAGTTTGGCTTGAACATGACTGATGATGGTATGGTTGGCCAGCAGCTGTTTGCTGGTGAAGCGACTCGGCTGGCCTATGGCACTGAAGAAGCCAGAGAAGGTCGTGATGCCTTCCTGGATAAGAGACCCAAGGACTTTTCTCGCTTTCCCTATCACTATTGAGGTTGGGTTATGGAGTTAGTCTATAGTTTCACTGGCCGATGGCTGCTATTGTCTGACG
Source organism: Endozoicomonas sp. SESOKO2 (assembly GCF_024606245.1). NCBI lineage: Bacteria > Pseudomonadati > Pseudomonadota > Gammaproteobacteria > Oceanospirillales > Endozoicomonadaceae > Endozoicomonas > Endozoicomonas sp. SESOKO2. Next base: position 666 of record NZ_JAHHPQ010000650.1, on the reverse strand, counting down.
CACAATTGAGCCAGCGGGCTCAGTAAAATAAGAAAACAACTCTCAAAGGTGGTGAATTTGTCTGAAAATAATGTAGTGCTTGAGCAAAAGGGTCCGGTTCTGGTTGTGACCATGAACAGACCGGACAAAAAGAATGCTCTGACCAGTGTCATGTATGCCGATATGGCGAGGGCGCTGGCCGATGCAGATAACAATGATGCTGTTCGTGTCGTCCTGATTCAGGGATATACGGATGCCTTCACAGCAGGCAATGACCTGGGTGACTTTCTGAAAGAAGGTGTGGGTCTTGATTCCCCGGTAATGACTTTCCTTCGTCAGCTGGTGGCTTTGGAAAAGCCTCTGGTGGCAGCGGTCAGCGGTGTCGCTGTCGGTGTTGGCGTCACCATGTTGTTACACAGTGACCTGGTTTACATTGCTAAAAACGCCAAGCTGAGATTGCCGTTTGTGAATCTGGCCCTGGTGCCAGAGGCTGCTTCCAGTCTTCTGCTACCCCAAGTGATGGGTCATCAGCGTGCTGCAGAACTGCTGATGCTGGGAGATTTTTTTGATGCAGAAACAGCCCGGGATTATGGAATTGCTAACGAAGCGGTGGATACCGACCATATTTTTGAACATGCTCTGGCCAAGGCGGAAGAGTTGGCCACCAAGCCGAAAGAAGCATTAAAG
>NZ_JAHHPQ010000069.1:0-1027 GCF_024606245.1 Endozoicomonas sp. SESOKO2 | reverse complement strand
CTTAATAAGCTAAAAAGGAGCAACTGTGGAACAGGCGATTCTTGTATTTCTTGAGCTAGTTTGGTTCAAAAACGTTTACTTAGCCCGTTTAATTGAAGAATGTATTGAGCATTATCCAGTCGTTCACCTCTACGTATCACAGGTTTTGAATAACCCTTTCTTTGAAAGTTACGAACAACTCGATGCTATTTCAGATTATATTCATCTTTATTGCACAGAGTATGGTTATCCGGATGGCACCTAACAGTCTTTAAAAAAACTGTATTACATCCTGTTATATTCAGAAGACTCAGTTTAATATTCATTTAATCCTGCTTCCATCATTCAGTCATAGCAGAGTGAGTGATAATAATCTCTGGCGTTTGAGGACATGAAATGACCATAACTCTCTCTTGATGGAGTCACGACTCATATATGTTAGCAGTATTGAGAGTGAGTGATAAAGTTACCCATTGAACTACCGATAAACATAAGAAATACTTAAATTCCAAAAAAAATGTCTAAAAAAAATCTAATACTATTCTTGCTCTGCTTAATGCAACCTTATTCTTTGAAAGCTGATTTCCAAAGCCTTCCAACATTACCAGACTTTGGGAAAGTTAACTCATACTATGATGCCGTCAGAATACTTTTCGATGATCATTTACAAGAGATAGAAGAAATAAAAACTTCCGGCGGTCAAGTTGAAAAAGTCTTTTCTGTTATACATCTAAAAAAAAGATGGTTTGTTAAAATCACAAGAGAAGACTGCCAATCATGTGAAACTACTCATTTTGATACTGAATGGAAACTAAAGAAAGAATATAAAAAATATTCATGGCTTAGTTTAAAAAATGCTGAGCTTGTATTACCTACAAAAGGTGCAACCTTTATTCTGGAACACAAAAAACATTTAATTGCTAGTTATGCTTGGGTTCCTGGTTCAACATTTTCAGATATTTACAGCGAACATTTTAACAAAAAAACAGGAAACAAAACCTTAGAGAAAGCATTTTATCGCTATGGACAGGTTTTATCAGTTATGCAC
>NZ_JAHHPQ010000068.1:0-1554 GCF_024606245.1 Endozoicomonas sp. SESOKO2 | reverse complement strand
TTGTTGATAACAGTGGCAGCAACACGGACATCAGCTTCAGTGCTGCCGATATTGAATCTGCCCTGGCCGTGAACGATCAACAATTGAACATCAAGATCAGCAGTAGCAAGCTGTCCAGCATGCGTGCCACTTCCGGTTTTGGTAATGAGGAAGGTCAGGACTTGATCCGGATTACCAGCGATGGCTTCTTCCAGGATGCCGCTGGTAATACGATGACCGATGGTAATAGTGCTGGCGTTGAGATTTTTATCCTGCCCCCTGACGGTATTGCACCTTCGATTACCACTATCACCAGCCTGACAGCCGATGGTGAGTATGCGACGGGTTCGGTTATCCGTTTGCAGGTGAGTTTTGACGAAGCGGTGGAGGTGACGGGCACGCCGGTACTGTTGCTGGGCACCGGTGGCAACATCTCTGCTGCCCGATTCAGCTCCGGGTCTGGTACCCAGGATCTGGTGTTTGAGTATACCGTGCGGTCTGGTGATGAGGCTCCGGATCTTGATGTACTCAGTGCCAGTGCCTTACAGCTCAATGGCGGCAGCATCAAAGACTTGTCGGGCAATACCGCTGTGCTGACGGTTCCTGTTGCTGCTAACAGCGACTCACTGGCCAGCACAGCCGATCTCATGATTGATGGTTCCGCCCCTGATGTTTCTATTACGGGTGTCAGCCTGGCTCCTGAAGGCGCCAATGATCAAAAGCTGACCATCAATGGCAGTGGTTTTGATGGCTTGTTGGGTAGCGGCGAGTCTGCTGGCCTGACCCTGACGGGAGACGACCTGTCACGCTTTGACTGGGGCAAGCTGTCTATAGAGCTGAAACAACCCGATGGCAGTTTTGACAGCGTTAGTCTTGACGCCTCCGACATTGGTTCAGTAGCCATTCACAACAACCGGGTTGAGATTGTCATTGATGAAGGGGTCAACAAGGTACTGGACAACAATGGCTTCAGCACTACATCGGGTGATCTAACTCTCGATATCAGTCAAGGCTTTATGGCTGACCGGGCGGGCAACCGATCCACTACCGATGCGCTCGCTGATGAGGTGATTAATGTCACCAGTAGCGGTGCTACGGTTGTTAATGTTTCTGCCGACACCGTGGACGGAAGCTATCAGGCCGGTGACGAGATTCTGATTCGGGTACGGTTCAGTGAAAAGGTCTCGTTGCAAAACTACGATCCCAGCGGTGACCCCCTTTTATTATTGCTGAATGACCGGCAACCCACCCAGGCTGATCCGCATGGGGGTAATGCGGTTTATGTGTCCGGTGATGGCACCAGAGAGTTTGTGTTCCGTCATACTATCAGTGCCGGGGAAAACATTGATGACCTTAACTATCGTGACACCAGTTCCCTGACATTCAATAACGGCGTGTTGGGGTTGCCGGCTACTAGCGCGCTGGTTAACGGCGCGGGCAGTAGCGTCAGCCTGACGTTGCCCGGCACAGCCAGTGCTGAGTCGCTGGCAGGCAGCAGCGAAATTGTGGTGGACACGGATGCCCCTACGACCACAATTACCAGTGCGGCCTACGATGAAAACAACAACCAGCTGC
>NZ_JAHHPQ010000649.1:0-2090 GCF_024606245.1 Endozoicomonas sp. SESOKO2 | reverse complement strand
CGTCAAGTTGTCGCATCTTCTCATGCTCATAGTTCGTCCCCTGGTCCAATGTCGGCAAATTAGCAGCGGCATCCATAGCTTTCCTGAGTATTCCCGGGATGGAGGTCAAACCTGGAAAGCAGTGGATTTGGGCGGGGCGCCTACACATCTAACAGAAATCAAATCTGACTTCCAGCACACCACAAATAATACCAGCCGTTCCAGCACTCAGCTCAGGAAGAATAAGGAGCTCCTTCAGGATCTCCTTAAAGGGGCTGGCCCGGAGCAACAGCAAATTCTGGCTGAAGCCTCTGGCTTGAGCCTTGGGGAACTGAACAAAGCGCTTGAAAGAAACAGTGCATTGCCAGAAAACCATCTAAGTATTTCCGAAATAGTAAAGCACCTCTGGGGGAGAAAAGATTTAACCGGTTTTTCCATGGGTGTCTCAATGTTAGAGGCGTTAGAGACAAAAGCATGGAGCGCTATCGATACGCGCCTGGCCGGTGATGTGCAGGTGTATGACGCCAGTAAATATACCAATAGACCGATGTTGCAGGCAGTAAAACAAATATTGTCTGACCATGATGCAAATCAGATCACTGAAAAACTCAAGTCACTCCATACAAAAATGATTGTTCAGGTCGGAGCAAATCCTTGCAACTGGTTATCTACAATGGTGGGCATACTGATACAAAGTGACTTGACCATACCTTCGGTCATTTGTTTTGCCCATGAAGCTCTGGCATCGGGTTGGCTGGACCCAAGGACCTACAGGGGCAGAATTGGGACCCCTCCCAATGAACTTCTTAATCTGTTGGTGCGTCTGGAAGCTATCGATGAACTGAAAGTTAAGGCTACACAGTGCCTGAAAGAGTGGTATAAGGCATTGTTTTCCAGGGATGAAAATATCTTTATGTGGCGGTTGGCTTACAATCGCTTCCAAGGGGAAAAAAATAATGCCTTCTTCATCACTGATTGTCATGATGGGTTTTCGCCATTTCTTGAAGGTAAAATAGCCAGCTCATCTATACAGAACACCTGGACGGACATACCTGAGGGCATTCCGAATATAGAACGAATGCTGGTGCATCAACCCGCGTTTGTAAAGTTAACCTCGGGCAGGGGGAACCACCGTCCAGTGATTATCCTGGGGCAACCTGTCTGGGACGGAAAAGTGCTGGATGAAAAGATCGAAGCCCTGTATCAACAAAAAGTCGGGAACAGTCCGGACTTGAAGCCGTTATTGGAAAAAATGAAACAATCTGATACGACGGCAGGTCAATGTCAGCGCAAACCCATTCCAGAGTCCCCTGAGAAGGACTGTGGGCCTTTGGATGCTTTAAGAGACAAATGCAAACAAGCGATTCAGCAGGCCTTCAGTCATTACCTTTATGGAGTCACCCACTCGAAAGGCAGTTGTTTAACCTATTGTTGGGCCAAAGCTTCGATCTTCGAAAGCTCACCAGACTTGTACGGTGCTCGTGACCCATCCTCGCCAGAAGAGCTACATGCAATGATGTCTGAAATTGATAGCTCTTTGGGGTTTGAGAACTCTCTTAATCTTGCCTACCTGCGGCAAACACTCAACGTCAGTGACGCTCTGGTGCTCAATTCCGACCAGCTGACGAACATTGCCGAAGAGTTTTTGAAAAGCGTTAATTTGAATTCGATGTGTGATTCACTGGATACGTGATAGCCGTTTGGCCATGATGAGCTTTTCGAGTCCGATTAATACCTTCAATGGTTTCGGGCAACCATTCAAATAGAACTTTTATCCTGTCTGAAGGTCATACAATTAAACGGTTTCAATGCTGTTCTTCAGATTACAGGAGAGAGGTTGACTATGGATGGTCGGATTGATGGGCAAATAAACAAACGCGCTCTTGCTCTTTATGAAGGTGAAACGCCCAAGAAAGCAAAGCTGGAGTTATTGTCGAAAGAGCATGGAGATCTCTGCCGCAGGGTAACATCCCAGCTGGCTATATCGTCACTCCCGACGACATTGTCCGATAAAGTGAGGACTGTATCTTCAGCAGATTCCCCGTTCCGCAAGGCTTCCCATTCCTTCGATTTTCGTTTTGTCGCCAGTGATGATGAGGTTAGACAGCTTT
>NZ_JAHHPQ010000648.1:0-5810 GCF_024606245.1 Endozoicomonas sp. SESOKO2 | reverse complement strand
GCGAGCTATCCATCCCCGAACTAGAAGTACGGGGCTTTCCGCTCAATTTGGTAAGAATGTTCAAGCTCTGTCGACTCACAAAAGCAGAAACCACACCGAACAAAAAACCTGTAACGTGATCGTAATTGCGGAAGATCTCCAGCCCCGCCCCTGCGGGAAGACCTGCAAGAATTCTCAATCTCTGTCGACTCATAAAAGCAGATACCATACCGGGCAACGAATCTGTGTCGAGACAGTGGTTGGGGAAGATGGCCAGCAAAGGCGATGTGGAAGGACCTGCAAAAATATCGTAGCCCTATCGGATCATAAGCGAAGAGAACATTCAGGACAAAAAATCTGTGACTTCACCGTGGTCGGGGAGGATGGACAGCTGCAGCCATGCGGGACAGCCTGCAAGAATGCTCAAGCCCTGACGTACCACAGAAACAGAGAGCACACCGGGCAACAAACCTGTAATTTAAACGTGGTCGGGGAAGATGGCCAGCTGCGGCCATGCGGAAGAGTCTACAAGAATTCCAGATCCCTATGGGATCACAAAAGAAGCATGCACAGCGGGGAAAAAATCTGTGAAGTGACTGTGGTCGGGGAGGATGGCCTGCCGCGAGCATGCGGGAAGGTCTGCAAAAATATCAAAGCCCTGCTGGATCACAAAAGAAGGTGCCACACCGGGCAGCAAGCCTGCAACGAGACCGTGGTCACAGAAGATGGCCTGCTGCGGCCATGCGGGAGGGTCTGCAAGAATATCAGGGCCCTGATGGATCACAAAAGAAATCATCGGAAACGCAAGCCTGTTGATGTAAACCAAAAATGATGGCCCCAGTCCTGAAAAAGCTAAATTGAGCAAGTAACAATCTGACCCGGTACGTGACTTCAATGACGTTTTTCCCGGTGCTACCTTCAGTTTTTAGCAAAAGATCTTTGATAGAAAACAGACTTATTTTCTTGATCTATCCTTCCTCTCCATCCACCAAAATGCAAGGATAGAATTATTAGACACTCACTCTTCGCAGCACCGCTGTTGCCGCTAACGCTTTTGCTGATATCGTTGCCAGTTGTCTGTCAGGCCGAACTTTTGACAGAACGCTTTATTGTCGAGTTTGAACACAATGCAGTGTTTTCAAACCAGAACTTTTCTGTAAAGCGCGATCGGCATACACCGACAAAAAAAAACGCCCGATATAGCCAACACAAACGACTATGAAGGATCGGATTCACCGCCCCATGAGAAACGACAGAGACCGGGCGATTATGGGGTAAAAACGACCATTATTGAGTCGATTTCGTGGCAATGGTTTTACGCCACGCGTCTGCTGATGGGTTACGAACTTTTCCTGGCGACCGAAGAAACCCTTTTCAGCTCCAAATCTTATTCATGGCTACCTGTAGAAGTAGTAGTTGTTGTCGTTATCTGGCTTTTGAAAAGTTATTGGAAGCATGACTCACTGTCATTTAAATCGATCAGACAACATTCAGCAGCATCAATGCTGACAAGGGGGGATCACCCGTTTGCTACCATCACTATGGAGCCTGGCTCTGAACACAGCCAGCAACCACATCCGCTATTAGTATCATCCGGCGAGCAAGTCTCGGGAGCAACGACCCAACTCACGGGCACTTTCAACCGCCAGCTGTGTTCTTACTATGGCCGCGGTAACGGAGGCCCTCAACAGCCCCTCAACATACTTTAGGTTTAAATTGTTTCGTCTTTCCCTGTCATGGTGCTTGTGGTTTCCGATCCTCATCCATTAGCAACGAGCCTGATGAATGGACGCTGAATGCTACAGAAAGTTCAACAGACAACTTTACACACTCAATAATTGCAGGGACAGTCTATGCGACTGACCCTGCCGGAACACCCAATTATGATGTAACAATCGAGAGAAATTTGCCAACCAACCCTGATGACTGGGTTATAATCAACGGGTTACTCAAGTTGCATAATCACAGTCACCCCGAAGAAACCGGGATTGCCTCTGCACCTGTTATCCATTTGGAACGTACAATAGGGACTCCGCCTTCGGGCTGTCTTCCTTTGGCAGAAGCTCCCCATAGCCAGCAAGCTCTGTTGGATCCCAGAAGCAGGTGCCATATCAAGCCAAAAATCTGTCAAGTAAACGTAGTCGAAGAGGATGGCCGGTCACGGCCATGCGGCGGGGTCTTCAGGAGTGCAAGAAGCCTGTCGTCTCACAAAAGCAGCCAGCATAGCGGGCAACAAAGCTGTAAGGTGACTGTAGTTGGGCAGGATAGAAAGCCGAGGCCATGCGGGAAGGTCTGCAAGAGTCTCTGCAGCCTGATGGAACACAGATACAGAGATCACACCGGACAACAAACCTGTGACGTGCCTGTGGTCGGGGAGGATGACCAGCTGCAGCCATGCGGGACGGTCTGCATCAATATCAGAGCCCTGTGGAATCACAGAAGCAAAGCGCACACGGGGCAACAAACCTGTGACATAATAGTGGACGGGAGGGATGGTCGACCACGTCCGTGCGGAAAGGTCTATCAGAGTGCTCAAGCCCTGGGGTCTCACAAAAGCAGATACCACACTGGGCAAAAAACCTGTAACGTAACAGTGATTGGAGAAGATGGCCAGCGGCGACCATGTGGGATAGTTCACAAAAACGCTCGAACACTGTCGTATCACAAAACCAGACACCATTCCACGCAACAAACCTGCAACGTAATGGTTATCGGAGAGGATGGCCAACAGCGGCCATGCGGCAAAATATTCAAGACTATTCATACCCTGTCGGATCACAGAAGAGTACATCGAAAGCGTAAGCCTGTTGGTGAGCACCAGAACGATGATCTCAATCCCTGATCTGACAACTGCCCCTTCATAAAGTTTATCCCAGTGCCAGTAAACCCTGACAGATCACAAAAGAAAATACCGAAAACGCAAGCCTGTTGATGCGGATCAGGACGATAACCTCAGTCGTTGATCTGACACCCGCCTTTTCATGAGGTGATCTATCCTTCCTCTCTATAAATTAGAATGCACGGATAGAATGCTTAAAAACTCACCCTTTGAGACACTGCTGTTGCTGATATTATTGTTATCTGTCGTCTGTCAGGCCAAACCGTGGACAGAACGTTTTATTGTCGAGCCTGAACATAAGGCAGTGTTTACAGACCAGAGCTTTTCTATAAAGGATGTCCAGCATACCTTGCCGGTCAACCCGTCAGATATTGTCGATACAAACGGCTGCGCAGCACAGGATTTGCCGCCTGATGATCAATCATTTTACGGGATAAAAGCGACCATTATTGAATCGATTTCGTGGCGATCAATCTACACCACTCATCTGCTTTTAGGTTACGAACTGCCCCTAAACATCGAAGAAGCCCCTCTGAGTAACACGCTTCATTCATGGCTTCCTCTGGAAGTGGTTATCGCTGTCGGTTGGTTTTTAAAAAGCTATTGGCTCCTATATTCCTCGTCGTTTAATACGATTAAACAAAAAGAAGCAACATCTAAGCTGACACAGGGGGATCATCTGTTTGCTACCATCATTATGGTGCCTGGCTCTGGACATAATCAACAACCATACCCGCTATCAGAATCATCCGACGAGCAAGTCTCTGGAGTGACAACTCAACTTGCAGGCACCGTCAGCAGATCCCTGCATTCTGACTCTGGCGGCGGTAACAGAGGCCCTCAACAACCCCCGCATACTTTGGGTTTAAATTGTTTCGTCTTTCCCTGTCGTGGCGTTTGTATCTTTCGATCATCATCTAATAGCAGATGGCCCGCTAAATGGCCGCTGAATTCCGAAGAGAGTTCGGCAGGCAACCTTGCAAATTCAATCAGTTCAGGCACAGTCTACGCAACAGACTCAGCCGGACCCAATTATGCTACGACAATGCAGAGGAATTTGCCTATCACCCCTGAAGACTGGATTATAATCGATGGGTTACTCAACCTGCGTAGCTGTAATCTTCCAGAAGCAATCTGGATTTCCTGTTCGGCTACCCATTTCGAACGCCCAGTGGCAACATCAACTCCGGGCTACCTCCCTTCCGAAGGCCCTGGCCATTATCAACAAGCCCACTCGAATCAAAAGAGAAGAGACCATACCGGGCCACAAACCTGTGACGCAAACGTAATCGGGAAGAATGGCCAGCCGCGGCCATGCGGAAGAACCTGCAAAAGTCCTCATGCTCTGTCGGATCACAAAAACAAATACCACAGTGGGCAAAAAATCTGCCAGACAACGACAGTCGGGGAGGATGGCCAGCCGCGACCATGCGGAAAGATTTGCAAAAACACTCAAGTTTTATCCGATCACAGAAGAAGAGACCATAGCGGACAAAAAAGCTGTGACCGCACAGTATTCGGGAAGGATGGCCGGCCGCAGCCATGTGGGAAAATCTACAAGAATGCTAAAGCCCTGTCCGATCACAAAAGAAAGAGCCACAGCGGGCAAAAAATCTGTGACGTGACCGTGGTCAGTGACGTTGGTCAGCTGCGGCCATGTGGGGTGGTCTGCATCAGTTCGCAAGCCCTGTTTAATCACAAAAGAAGTCATCGAAAACGCAAGCTTGTTGATACGGATCAGAACGTTGACCTCAGTCATTGATCTGACACCCAATCTTTCTTGAAGTGATCTATCCTTCCTGTCTATAAATCAGAACGCAGGGATAGAACGATTAAACACTCACTCTTTACCGAAATGCTGTTTCTGATATTATTGTCCTCTGTCGTCTGTCAGGCCGAACCGTGGAAAGAATACTTTATTGTCGATTTTGAACAAAAGTCAGTGTTTCCAAACCAGAACTTTTCTATAAAGCTTAGCCAGCATATCTTGCCGGGCAACTCGTCAGACATTGCAGCCACAAGCGGCCAGACAAGACTGGATTCGACGCCTGATGAAACACGAGATTACAGGGCAAAGACAACCATCATTGACTCAATATCATGGCTGTCGCTTTCCGCCACTCATCTGCCCTCGAGCTACGAACTGACCCTCACCACCAAAGACGCCTCTGCGAGTACCAACCCTTATTCATGGTTACCTGCAGAAGTGTTTATCGCAGTCGGTTGGCTTTTAAAAAACTATTGGAGCTATTCACCGTCGTTTAACCCGATCGAACAACAGGAAGTGAGTCAGGATCACCCATTTGCCTCCATCACCGTAGTACCTGGCCCCACAAATAACCAACCATCGTACCAGTCATCAGAATCATCGTGGCAGCAAACCCCGAAAACCACCTCCCAACCTTCAGGCTCTTTCACTAGCCTCCACCAGTGTGCTGGCACTGGCGACGGTAAAAGAGGCCCTCAACAACCTCTGCATAGTCTGGGTTTACATTGTTTCGTCCTTCCCTGTCGTGGCATTTGTGCCTTCCGACCCTTATCCGATAGCAGAGGGCCCACTGAATGGCTGCTGAATTCAGCAGAAAGTTCGGCAAGCAATCCTACACTCTCAATGAGTGCAGAAGCAGTCTTTACAAATGGTCCTACCGAGCTACTCAAGGATAATGTAACAAAGCAAGGGAATGTGCCTTTCACGGCTGACGACTGGTTAATAGTCAATGGGTTACTCAATCTAAGTGGCCAAAGCCTTATCAAAGAAATCGGGATTTCCCCTACACCTACCCATTTGACACGCCCTGTGGAGACTTCACCTTCGGGTTATCTTCCTTCCGGAAGGGCTGCTTATTACCAACACACCCTGACGAGTCACAAAAAAAAAGACCGCATCAGACAAAAAATCTGTGACGTAACCGTGGATGGAAAGGATGGTCAGCAGCGACCATGCGAGAAGGTTTACAAAAGTGTTCGAGCTTTGGAGGATCACAAAAGAAGA
>NZ_JAHHPQ010000647.1:0-5895 GCF_024606245.1 Endozoicomonas sp. SESOKO2 | reverse complement strand
ACAAACCTGTGACGCAACCATCATCGGGGCGGATGGCCAACCGCGGCCATGCGGTAAGGTCTGCAAGAATGCTGAATCCTTCTCGTCTCACAAAAGCAAATACCACAGCGGGCAAAAAACCTGTGATATGTCCGTACTGGGGAAGGATGGTCAGCAGCGTGCGTGCGGAGCGGTTTGCAAGCATGCAAGAGCCCTGTTAACTCACAAAAGGCGTCATCGAAAACGCAAGCCTGTTGATGAGGATCAAAAAGTTGACCTCAGTCGCTGATCTGAAACCCGCCTTTTAATGAGCTGATCTATCCTTCCTCCCTATAAATTAGATTACATGGATAGAATGATTAAACACTCACTCATTGTGGCGCGGATTTTTCCGATATTATTGCTGGCTGTCGTTTGTCAGGGCGAACCGCAGAGAGAACGTTTTATTGTTGAGCTTGAACAGAAGACAGTGTTTCCAAATCAGAGCTTTTTTATAAGGCGTGACCAGCATAGATTGCCAGTCAACCCATCAGGCATCGCAGACACATACGGCTATGCAAGACTGGCTTCACCGCCTGATAAAGAACCTGATTACCGAGCAAAAACAACCATCATTGAGTCAATTTCATGGTGTTTGCTTTACGCCAAACAATTGTACGTGGGCTACGAACTGACCCCGACTTCCAAAGACGCCGCTCTGAGCTCTACCCCTTATTCATGGCTACCTGTAGAAATGGTTATCATAATCGGTTGGCTTTTAAAAAACTATTGCCCCCCCTATTCAGCGTCGTTTAACGCGATCGAACAACAAGAAGTGAGTCAGGATCACCTGTTTGTCTCCATCACTATGGTGCCTGACTCTGGAGATAACCGACCACTTAACCTGCCATCAGAATCATCGGGACAGCGTATCCCGGAAAACGCCTTCCACCTTGCTGGCTCTTTCACTGGCCTCATGTATTCTGGCTCTGGCAGTGGTAACGGAGGCCCTCAACCATCCCTACATACTCTGGGTTTAAATTGTTTCGTCCTTCCCTGTCATGGCTTTTGTACTTTCCGACCTTCATCCGATGACAGAGGAACCACTGAATGGCCGCTGAACCCGGCAGAAAGTTCGACAGGCAAACCTGCACTCTCAATGAGTGCAGAAGCTGGCCCTATCACTGACTCTGCAGAGCGAATCAATAATGATGTGACAGCGCACGGGAATTTGCCTTTCACCGCTAACGACTGGTTTATAGTCAATTGTTTACTCAATCTGCGTGGTCACAGCCTTCCCGAAGAAATGGGGCTTTCCAGTACGCATTCCAATTTGACACGTCCAATGGAGAGTTCATCTTCAGGCTACCCTCCTTCCGAAGGGGCTACCCATTACCAACATGACCTGTCGAATCATAGGAGAAAAAACGACATCGGACGAAAAGACTGTGACGTGAGCCTGGTTAGGGAAGATGGCCTGAAGCGACCATCTGGAAGAGTCTGCAAGAATACTGAAGCCCTATTGGTTCACAAAAGCTCATACCACACCGGGCAAAAAACCTGTGAAGTACCTCTGGTCAGGAATGACGGTCAGCAGCGACGGTGCGGGATCGTCTGTAAGAATGCTAAAACCCTGTGGTATCACAAGAGAAAATTCCACAGCAAGCAACAAAACTGCAACGTAACAGTGGTCAGTGAGGATGGTCAGCTGCGACCTTGCGGGGCGGTCTTCAAAAATGTTCAAGATTTGTCGCTTCACAAAAGCAGAAATCATGCAGGACAAAAATCTTGTGACGTGACCGTGTTTGGAGAGGATGGCCAGCCGCGACCATGCGGGAAGATCAGCAAGAATGCTCAAGCCCTATCGTCTCACAAAAGCGGATACCACTCCGGACAAAAAAACTGTGACATGGCGGTGATAGGAAAGGATGGCCAGCCCCGACCATGCGGGAAGGTCTGTAATAATGCTCAGGCCTTGTCTAATCACAAAAAAAGAGACCATTGCGGGCCACAAACCTGTGACGCAGGAGTGATCGGGGAAGATGGTCTGCTGCGGCCATGCGGAAAGGTCTGCAATGATACCAAATCACTGTCTAGTCACAAAAGAATTCATCGAAAACGCAAGCCTGTTGATGTAACCCGGAATGATGACCCCAGTCCTGAAAAAGCTAAATTGAATAAGTAACGATCTGATCCGGTACGTGACTTCAATGACATTTTTCTCGGTGCCACCTTTGGCTTTTAACAAACGATTTTTGATAGAAAACAGACTTATTTTCTTGATCTATCCTCCCTCTCTAGCCACCAGAATGCATGGATAGAATGATTAGACAGTCACTCTTCGCAACACCGCTGTTGCTGATAATGCTGTTGTTGATATTGTTGCCCGTCGTCTGTCAGGCCGAACCGTTGAGTGAACATTTTATTGTCGAGCTTGAACACAACGCAGTGTTTCTAAACCAGAACTTTTTTATATTACCTGACCGACATACTCTGCCAGGAAAACCGTCAGATACTGGCAACGCAAACGGCTATTCAGAAATGGATTCACTTCATGATGACCAAGCAGTTTACAGGGAAAAAACGAACCTTATTGGGTCGATTTCGTGGCAATGGCTTTATACCACTCATCTGTTGGTGGGTTACGAACAGATCCTGACCACCAAAGACGCCCCTCTGAGCGCCAACTCTTTTTCATGGCTACCTGCAGAAGTGGTTCTTGCCGTTGGCTGGCTCTTAAAAAGTTATATTAAAAAAAAATCAATGTCGTATATTATGATCTGCCAGCAAGAAGCAACATCCATACTGACACTGGGGGATGAGCCGTTTGCCTGCATCACTATGGTGCTTGGCTCTGGACGCAACCAACAATCACACTCCCTATCAGAATCAACCGGCGAGCAAGTCTCAGGAGCAATGCCACAACTTACAGGCATTTTCACCAGTCTCGTGCACACTGACTCTGGCAGTGGTAACAGAGGCCCTCAACAACCTCAACATACTTTGGATTTAAATTGTTTTGTCTCTCCCTGTCATGGCGTTTGCAATTTCCGACCATCTTCCTATAGCAGAGAATCCGCTGAATGTCCGTTGAACGCCGGAGAATGTTCAACAGGCAACTCTCCGCTCTCAATGAGCGCAAAGGCAGCCTGCACAAATGACTCTGCCGGGCCAATCAACAATGACGTAACAAGCCGCCTGAATTTGCCTGCCACCTCTGATGAGTGGATTATAATCGATGGCTTACTCAATCTGCGTGGCCATCATCGCCCCGAAGAAACTACGATTGCCTGTATGCCTACCCATTTGACACGCCCAATGGAGATTTTACCATCGGATTGTCTTCCTTCCGCAGAGGCTACCCATTGCCATGGAGCCCTGTCGAATCACAAAAAAAGAGACCACATCGAGCAACAAAGCTGTGACGTGACCGTGGTCGGGGAGAATGGCCAGCGGCAACCATGCAGAAAAGTCTGCAGAAATGCTCGGGCCCTATCGGTTCACAAAAGCTCATACCACACCGGGCAAAAAACCTGTGGTTTGACTGTGGTCAGGGAGGATGGTCAGCTACAGCCGTGCGGGATGGTCTTGAAGAATGCTCGATTCCTGGCGGAGCACAAAAGAAAAGTCCACAGCGGGCAAAAAAACTGCGACTTGACCGTGTTCACAAAGGATGGTCAGCAGCGATCATGCGGGAGGATCTGCAAGAATAGTTATGACCTGTTATCTCACAAAAAAAGAGAGCACACTGGACAACAAACCTGTCAGATAACAGTCGTCGGGAAAGATGGTCAGCAACGGCCATGCGGAAAAGTTTCCGGGAATGCTTTAGCCCTGTCGGTTCACAAAAGTTCATACCATACCGGGCAAAAAACCTGCCATGTAACCATGACCGGAGAGGATGGGAAGCAGCGACCGTGCGGGACGGTATACAAGAATGCCCGATTCCTGGCGGATCACAAACGAAAAGCCCATAGCGGGCAACAAACCTGCAATGTGACCGTGGTCACAGAGGATGGTCAACGGCGACCATGCGGGATAATCTGCAAGAGTACCCAAGCCCTGTCGGGTCACAAAAGCAGAGACCACACTGGGCAACAAGCCTGTGACGTAACCGTCGTAGGGGAGGATGGTCAGCCGCGGCCATGCGGGATCTTATGCAAAAATGTTACCACTCTGTCATCTCACAAAAGCGGACAACACAGCGGGCAAAAAACCTGTGACGCAACCGTGATTGGGGAAGATGGCCAGCCGCAGCCATGCGGGAAGATTTGCACAAATGCTCAAGCTTTGTCGAATCACAAAAGAAGCAACCACAGCAAACAACAGACCTGTAGCCGTACCCTGGTTGGGGATGATGGGCTGCAGCGGTCATGTGGGAAGATCTTCAAGAATACTAAAGCCCTGTCGGCTCACAAAAGATGTCATCGAAAACGCAAGCCTGTTGATGTGAACCAGAATAATGACCGCAGTCCTAAAAAAGGTAAATCAAATAATTAACACCCGACTTTTCATGACGTTTTGCCCCGTAGCAACCTTTGGCTTTTTAAGAAGGTCTTTGTCAGGAAAACAGACTGATTATCCTGATCTATCCTTCCTGTCTACCCAACAGAATGCAAGGATAGAATGTTTAGGCACTCACTCTTTACGGCACTGCTGCTGATATTGTTGTTAATACTGTTGCTGTCATTGTTGTTGTCTGTCGTTTGTCAGGCCGAACCCTGGACAGAACATTTTATTGTCGAGATTGAACAGAAGGCAGCTTTTCCAAACCAGAGCTTTTCTATAAAACGGGCCCGGCATACTTTAACGGGCAACCCGTCAGACATTGCAGATCCAAACAACTATGCAGGAATAGATTCGACGCCTGATGATCAATCAGGTTATGGGGTAAAAAAGAACCTTATTGTGTCGATTTCGTGGCAATGGCTTTATGCCACACATCTTCTGATGGGTTACGAACTGATCCTGACTAACAAAGACGCCCCTCTGAGCGCCAAACCTTATTCATGGCTAATTGCTGAAGTGCTTGTCTCTGTCGGCTGGCTTTTAAAAAGCTATTATAAAAATCTACTGTCGTTTAGTTCGTTCGGCCGGCAGGAGGCAACATCCATGCTGACACGGAGGGATAATCCTTTTACCTACATCAATATGGTGCTTGGCTCTGGACATAACCAACAATCACAATCGCTATCAGAATCATTCGGCAAGCGAGTCTCAGGGGCAAAACCCCAACTTACAGGCACTTTCATCAGCCCTATGCACTCTGACTCAGCCGATGGTAACAGGAGCCCTCAACAACCTCAGCATACTTTGGATTTAAATTGTTTTATTTCTCCCTGTCGTGGCGTTTGTTGTTTCCGATCACCAATCGTTGACAGAGAGCTCGCTGAATGGCCGCTAAATTCCGAAGAAAGTTCGACAGACAACCCCACACGCTCAATAAGTGCAGAGGCAGTCTATACAACTGAACCACCCGGCCCTCACAATTATGCTGTGACAATGCACAGAAATTTGCCAATCACCTCTGATGACTGGATTATAATCCACGGGTTGCTCAATCTACATAAACAGCGTCTTCCAGAAGAAACAGAAACTTCCTTTTCACATACCCATTTCACACCCTCAATGGGGACTTCACCTCTCGTCTGCCTCGCTTCCAGAAGGGGTACCCTTTGCCAAAAAGTCCTGTCGAATCTCAATAGAGGAGGCCACACCGGGGAACAAACCTGTGACGAGAAAGTGGTCGGGGAGGATGGCCAAAAGCAGTCATGTAGCAGGGTCTGCAAGAATGTTAATGCTCTGTTGTATCACAAAAGAAAAGAGCACACCGGGCCACAAACCTGCGACCTGACATTGGTCACAAAGGATGGTCAGCAGCTACCATGCGAGAAGGTTTACAAAAGTGTTCGAGCTTTGGAGGATCACAAAAGAAGA
>NZ_JAHHPQ010000646.1:0-1418 GCF_024606245.1 Endozoicomonas sp. SESOKO2 | reverse complement strand
GGTGGGGTGTGATTTCAATTTTAATGTAAGGAACTTTTCCGCATAAGTCATGAGCTTTTAAAATATGCAAATCGTGATGGTAGATTAGTTCCTTTCTGCATATTGGGCATGTGTTTTTTTTTTCTCTTTTATTCCAACGTAAAATACAATGCTCATGAAATGCATGCTGACAGCATAAAGAAATACTTTTATCCTCATAGTGCAATATTTCAAGACAAATAGGGCAAACTGATTGAGCAGATACCTCATTTGAAATAAAAAAAATAATTAGAAGAATTAATAAATGTCTGATTATATTAATTTTCATATTATTAAGTCCGTAATAGATTTGCTTTCTGAAGGGTGGCTGATGCTTTAGTTGTTAAGGATACTAAACGATCCGGAAAGGTCCAGGAGGCCGACCAATTCGCTGCGCATGGATGCAGAAGCCAGAGCAACGCGAGCACAGAGTTAAGATTTGTATTGAATTTTCGACAGCTAGGACGACCCTGATTCAGAACGATAACCGATATTCACTTCAAACTCTCTGAGTCGTTTAATAATGGATAACAACTCAGTGACGGTTGCCCAGTTTTCAGTGAAGTAGGAAAGGCTGTCTGAAACACTGCTGAATGCATGGGACACTCTGTTTAAAGTCCCCATTAAGATGATGCCGTAAATAACACCCGGACCAATGACCATCAGGTCGGCAATCACTACAAACTGAAAGAAGAAGTTCTGCCAGAGGGCGAAATAGGAGTGGTTGAGGAACAGTCGAAAGTAGTTAAAACGCAGTCCGGTAAAGAGCTCCAGCAGCGTGGGTGTGTCGGCGTAGGTTTTATCGTCTTCGGCATAAACCAGCTGTTTTCTGAATCTGGCTTCGACTTTCTGGTTGTTGTATTCAAGTCCAGGCAAGCGGATACCCACATAATAGGAGATGATGATGGCACTGAAAGACAACAGACAGGAAAACCAGAGCAGGGAGCCCGGCATCTGACTCATGATTTCCATGCCTTTCAGTGATAGCGGAATTTTATCATAGTTCTCCATAAATGCCGGGCTGCTGAGCCAGTTCGCCAGCTTGTCGCATATCTCTTCACTGAGTGTCCAGAGAATAGGAATAAAAGCGATCAAGGTCAGAATGGAGCGAAACAGCCCCAGGGCAAGTAGTTCGGTGACTCTGGCAAAACGCTGAGGGTCTTCCTGTAAGCGTTGGGAGGCACCTTCAATATCACGATCTATTTTCTGCCAGAAGGGCAGGTAAGTCAGGGTCATGGCTTGCCGCCAGCGAAAGCAAAAGTGCTGTGAAAGGAAGTTGGAGAGGCTTCTCAGTAACACAAAAGGAAAAGCAATGGTGCAGAATACCAGTATCAGCTCCCAGAAGCGGTCAATGGATTCCGGTTTGGCCAGCTGCATCATATCCCACATCTCGCCATACC
>NZ_JAHHPQ010000645.1:0-1701 GCF_024606245.1 Endozoicomonas sp. SESOKO2 | reverse complement strand
CCGCCAGTACCATCATCACCGCCCAGTTGTATCTGTTTGTTTCTCAGGGCATTAACCCGGTGCTCATAGGTGTCCGAAGAGTCTGGTTGAAGCTCCACGGCTTCTTCAGTGGTTGCAAGAGTCCCTTTAAGACCTGCCAGAGCATTTTTCGCTTCTGCTACAGCTTGACTTTTATGCTCCAATTCTGACTTCAGCATAGCTATTTCGTTATTATGAAGGGCTTCAGCCTCCTCATCGATGTCCCCGGAAGGAGGATGCTCCTCTTTTTTCAGAGCCAGACTCTCTTTTACTTTAGTTTCTTCACGCTGTGCAAGAGTGACCTCCATACTTTTCCAGTCGTGCAAACGCAGGAAGTGGTTGACCTGACTGTATTTTTGCCTGGTTAAAGGCAGTTCACCCAATGCGTAACCGGCTTCGTCCTGGTCGTTAGTATTTGTATGGGATGTAATGGCAATAAAGAAATCATCTTCTTCCATTAATCCGACGTAACCATGTATCTGAAGGTTAAGATTTTTGATGGCAGCTTCCAGTTTCTCCAGGACTTCATCTCGTCTATCAGTGCCGTCTCCCCGCAGGAAGTGCCTGATGTCGTCTACTCGCTCTTCAGTGGTTTGTTCTTCGCCTGCAGGCAGGTCGTAATCGATCTGGATTTGTTTAATGGCCTGATTGAGAGTCTTTTCGTCTTCGTCCGTGACAGCAGGGTAGACATCGGTTCGACTCACATAGACCACTTGTTTGCGACGAATATTATTCAGCTTTCTATGAACCCCTGACAGCTCACTTTCGGCTTTTTTAATGACTCGTTTGGTCATGGCGACATCACGATCAAGGGCGAACCGGGGCTTAGGCCCCAGGCGAGCCATTTGCCTTTCCAGCTCATTTTCAATGGCTGCGATACGTTCATCAACCTCGGACTGACCCGCTTTGAACAGTTCTTCATTCAGATGTTCAATTTTTGCCTTAATTAGACTGTTCTGTTCGTCTGTGCTGGCTAGACCTTTATAGTTCTCAATCTTCAGTTGATCAGCGATTATATTGTTTCTGATTCTTTTGAGATCTTCATCGTCATAGATTTCGTTGACTTGTTCCCTTATTAATTCCTGAATTTTGTTTCTTAGAGCCTGCTGCTGGTGGGACAGATTGGCACCGTCTGCAAACCCTATCTGTAAATCACTAGCCAGTTTAGCCAGAAAAATTTTTCTTTTTTCTTTGGTAGCAGGGTTTTCATGAGGGTAGATATTTAGCTCTTTCTCCAGAGCGGCAAGATAATTGGCCTGTTGTTCTCTGGCTTGCTGATCCGATTCTTCGACTAAAAATTTGAGACGATCGCGAATTCTGGAAAGTACGAAATCATCCCTCAGGAGGCCCGCGTTCAGATCTCTCTCCAGGTTCTTTTTAATATCTGGCCTCTCACTTTTCCACCAGATGAAGTTGTCCATGTTGCTCAGCTCGTAATTTGAGACATCACCGCTATCAAGCCTTGTAAGAACCCTTTCCAGTCTTGTTGCTTTGTCGTCCCCTTCATTGATTTTGATCTTGAGTATTGCTTCCAGGGATTGCAGTGTGAACCAGGCCTCTTCCTCTGATTGCTGCCTGGCTTCTCTGATATATAGTCGCATGTCTTCAGAAATGACCTGACGTTGAAAATACACATCGTCCTTTTCTCTAAGGTGACTCTTCCTCCCCAGAGCTTTTCCCGCA
>NZ_JAHHPQ010000644.1:0-1951 GCF_024606245.1 Endozoicomonas sp. SESOKO2 | reverse complement strand
CAGCTCATTTGAGAGGCGTACTAATTCTCGGAGCGATGGGTGCTGTTTAAGTTGTTCCTCTCCATTGTCGTCTTTTACGTTATTTCCACTGCCATCATTCCATTCTCCCGGTGATCTGCTCTCCTGACCTTCAGGTTCATCTCTTTGCTCTTTTTGATGATCGTTATTTTCGTCTTTTGATTCTTTATCGGGTACTTTGCCAGAGGGTTTTCCAACATCATTACCTGCTTTTATGCCAACAGCATGATGGGTCTTCAAGGCAGTGCGCTCGAGAGGTAGCCACCCACCTCCACCACTCCGGGAGGGTGGAGGGGGAAACGAATAGAAGAAGCCCCTGTTGCTGCCTCCCGGAAAATCGGCGTTGCCAGCCGACCTATCTCTTGCCAGTGTCACTGTGTTATTCCGGGTTTGCCCCGTTTCCAGACCACTGTCTGTTATATTTTCGGAATAGAGTTGCCACTGACTCACAACCTGAGGCACTGTACCATCGTTGATTTCAAGCCGAACCTTTTGCCCACCCGGATTATGCCGGTCAACGTTGGTTGAAGAATTGCATAATGGCGCAATCGCAATAGCATTCAGGGAAAGAACAGATGCTATTAATAAGCGGTAAAAATGCATTCAAGTCTCGTTACACAACTTTTGTCAATAATGCCAACCCGCTCTGACTTGCCTGATAGAAAACCTCAGAACAATTTGTGTTGACTTTCTGTCGTGGAAAAATAAAGGAGCATTACTTTTCATCATTATTGTTCGTAGAGATAGAGAGTAGCCAAGAATTTCTGAATGGCTATATGGATTTTTTGACCTGTACTGCCACGTGGCAAATCTGAAACGGACACCAACGGCGATTATTAAATCCGGTCAGCAGTTAATGATTGTTTCCATTTACCGGAGTGTATAGAGGGTGTCTGCACATGGGGCAGGTTCTTATCCCGTGTTGAATCATCGCAATGACACAGTTCCTGTGAACTTTGTGGGAACAGGGCAGTATCTGGCAGCCGCTGAAGGCATCTTCCAGACAAATGCAGCACAGATCGTGGCCTGAGTTTTCCCGGCATTTGTGATTGCCTTCTAACCTTTTATCCAAACAGATATTGCAAACATCACAGTGAAAGGACTTATGCTTGTTTACTCGGCAAATGCCACATTTATCGCAGTGGTGCGGTTTTCTCTCCTTACAGGTGAAGTGTTTGCATTTTGCACAGAAATATTCCGACATTTTCTGGTTGCATCCCGGGCACGTCTGGGAGTCTTCCGTAATGTCCCCCTCATAGTTGCAGAAACAACATTGAAGCTTTTTCGCGTCAATAGCCTTGCGATCTTTAACATCGCAGTCATCACTGGCGTTATGGCAAATTTGGCAGGGGAAATACCTGGCACAGCATCCAAAGTTCAGACGGCATGACCGATGATAATGACTGCAAGATCGATTTCGGTTTTTGTCCCAGCATGTCGTTACCTGTTCCTGCCGGGGGTATGCCTCTTCATTGTCGATGTTCGA
The DNA here is from genome assembly GCF_024606245.1 of Endozoicomonas sp. SESOKO2. Taxonomy (NCBI): domain Bacteria; kingdom Pseudomonadati; phylum Pseudomonadota; class Gammaproteobacteria; order Oceanospirillales; family Endozoicomonadaceae; genus Endozoicomonas; species Endozoicomonas sp. SESOKO2. The sequence continues at coordinate 447 of NZ_JAHHPQ010000644.1, read as the reverse complement.
CTCATCACTGCCTGACATCGGGCTGGTTTCCGGAATCGGTGGGTGTTCTCCACGGGGAATATTGTTTACTGATGGGGGCTCTGTACGATCAATAGACGAGAGTGACTGCTCATTGGGGGAAGTCAACTGTTGAGAAGCTCGATACTCCTCGTCACTGCCTGACATTGTCGGGTTGGTCTCTGCAATCGGTGGGTGTTCTTCACGGGGAATATTGTTTACTGATGGGGGCTCTGTATGGTCAATAGACGAGAGTGACTGCTCATTGGGGGGGCTCAAGGGTTGGTGAGAATCAAAACGCGCTGTGTCATTGCCGGGCATCGCTGGATTATTGGCCGCTGTCAGCCTCTGGGCTGTGTTTTCCGCTGCTTGATGGATCAGATAGTCTATTACTCCTTGTTTGCTTTCGAGATCAACGTACAACTTTTTGATCTGTTCCCTCAGGCATTG
>NZ_JAHHPQ010000643.1:0-14131 GCF_024606245.1 Endozoicomonas sp. SESOKO2 | reverse complement strand
TACCAACGTCGTGTAGTACATGGTAATGGTTACCCAGCTTCAGGTGGAAATTATTAGCTTTAAATCCGGCGTAGATACCCGGAAAACGAATTTCTGGTGCGTTGTACTCTGGTCCATTCTGGTAGACGGTGGCGTAGCCCGTTGGTGTCATCATTTCAATCATGAAGAGCAGAGCAAAAGAGAGAAGCTTTAACAGTCTTCTGTGACAAACAAGCATATAGCTGGTGTAGATCCCATTTGATAATTATTAATTTGTTAGTCAGGATTGACCTGTTAAATAGTATTTTTTATTTATACTCATTGAATCAATTGTTACGATCCCTATGGAGCCAGAGGAAAAATAGCAGTGGGTTCAGGATGTAGCAAGAATGGATTTTTGTGCAATTTGACTGTTGGTTTTGAATTCGTGATATTTACTATCCTGATCGGGAATAAATAGATTGATATCAGGTTGGTTGTGTGTGCAGATATTCTAGAAGAGCCGGAGGAAAAACACCTCTGTTTTAACTGTTTTTAAGCTACTAACCTGATGGCTTAATCACTTTCTTGATTTCAGGGTTGTGTCTGTTTTTACTGTTAACAAGCATTAAAGTCACGTAGACTACCTTCTCAACAGTCTGACCATTTGATACTTTATTTAGTCCAGGCTTTTAAAGTCAGGATGGCCAATCTGATAGTGTCCTGAACAACGAGGCGTTGCGTAAAGCCTGTTTCAATCAATTTAATTACAGCATCACCGACATTAAAGCCAACTATCTTAATTTATCCAGCCAGCCTCTGCCCTGAACTTGGATAGAGAGGACTAATCAGTGGTGGGAGGATGTCACACTGCTTTATAGCCTTTATTCAATGTATAAATGGTATTCTTAACACCCTGAACAATGACAAAACTCGCTTTTACCTGTCGCCCTGTGTATCCGGGTCACTGACAACTGTTTATGAGTTGAGAGGGCGCAGCAAACATTATATCGTAAAGATCCATAGTGGCAGGGTCTGAGTGTTTTAGAGTATGGACAGCCTCTGATTACTTTGTACGCACATTCGGATAATTTGAACAGATTTTCTGTTTTATTGACAGTGATCTTGATGTATCATCGGCGGGATTCTTTCCATCCACCCAATACACTCGGATCGGTAACAGGTAATGCTGAGAATCGCCCAAGAAGCCCTCACTTTCGATGATGTCCTGCTTCTGCCCGGATATTCAGAAGTTCTCCCCAAAGATGTCTCTCTGACCACCAAGCTGACCCGCGAAATCGAGCTGAAAATTCCTCTGATCTCGGCAGCCATGGATACTGTGACTGAAGCCCGTCTGGCCATTGCCATGGCTCAGGAAGGGGGCATTGGCATCATTCACAAGAATATGACCGTTGCTCAACAGGCAAATGAAGTTCGTAAGGTCAAAAAGCATGAAAGCGGTGTCGTCAAGGACCCCATTACAATAGATTCCACTGCGTCGGTCAGGGATCTTCTTGAATTGACCGGTCGTCATAAAATATCCGGAGTGCCCGTTCTGGATGGCAGCGATCTGGTCGGTATTGTCACCAGTCGTGACGTCCGTTTTGTCTCCAATCTGGATATGGTTGTGGCTGATATTATGACGCCTAAGGACAGGCTGGTTACTGTGAAGGAAGGAACCGATCAGGAAGCTGTTCGCAAGTTGCTTCATAAGCATCGTATCGAGAAGGTGCTGGTAGTGAGTGAGGCTTTTAATCTGGTCGGCATGATGACCGTAAAAGATATCAAGAAAGCTCAGGATTATCCTAACGCCAGTAAAGATTCTCACGGCCAGCTGAGAGTGGGTGCTGCAGTAGGCACAGGACCTGAAACCCCTGAGCGTGTTGCTGCTCTGGTCGATGCCGGTGTCGACGTAGTGATCGTTGATACTGCCCACGGCCATTCCAAAGGCGTTATTGAGAGGGTTCGCTGGGTTAAGGAAACCTATCCTCACGTACAGGTCGTCGGCGGCAATATTGCTACCGGTGCAGCCGCCAAAGCCCTGGCCGATGCTGGTGCCGATGGCGTGAAAGTGGGTATTGGTCCTGGCTCCATTTGTACCACTCGTATCGTGACCGGTATTGGCGTACCCCAGATCTCGGCAGTAGCCAATGTTGTGGCAGCGTTGCAAGGAACCGGCATCCCGGTGATCGCTGATGGTGGGATTCGCTTCTCCGGTGACCTGGCTAAAGCCATCGTAGCGGGTGCCAGTGCGGTCATGCTGGGTAGTATGTTGGCAGGTACCGAGGAAGCTCCGGGTGAAGTTGAGCTTTATCAGGGCAGAAGTTACAAAGCTTATCGTGGCATGGGTTCACTTGGTGCCATGGCTCAGGCTTCCGGCTCCAGTGACCGTTACTTCCAGAGTGCAGAAGCCGGTGCCGAGAAGCTGGTCCCGGAAGGTATTGAAGGTCGTGTACCTTACAAAGGGCCGCTGAATGCCATTGTCCACCAGATGGTGGGTGGTCTGCGTGCAGCAATGGGATACACCGGTTCAGCAGATATGAAGACCATGCGTACGGTGCCCGAGTTCGTTCGGGTGACCAATGCGGGTATGAAAGAGTCTCATGTCCATGATGTGACCATTACCAAAGAAGCGCCCAATTACCGGGTGGGTTAATTTGACCATTCCCCTGAACTGTTGGCTATAGCATCCGCAGTTTAATGCCGGATCAGTAACAGGTCTTCGCACACCATGGAGAGGATCTGTTGCTGGTCATAGCAGTTATCTAATGTTGAGAAGACACATGTTAGAGGATATTCACGCCGAACGAATTCTGATTCTGGACTTCGGTTCCCAGTACACCCAGCTGATCGCCCGACGTGTACGTGAGATAGGTGTTTATTGTGAGCTGCATCCCTATGATATGGATGAGCAGGCTATTGTTGAGTTTGCCCCCAAGGCTGTGATTCTTTCGGGTGGACCTGAGTCCGTGACTGGGGACGCTTCGCCCCGTGCACCTCAGGCTGTTTTTGAACTGGGTGTGCCAGTGCTGGGTATCTGCTACGGTATGCAGACTATGGCTGAGCAGATGGGCGGCAGGGTATCGACCTCGAATCTGCGTGAATTCGGTTATGCCGAAGTAAATCTGGAAAACAAGGTCAGGCTGTTCGATGGCATTGAAGACCATGTCAATGAGCAGGGACGTCTGAGTCTGGATGTCTGGATGAGCCATGGTGACAAGGTGTCCCGGCTGCCCAAAGGCTTTGTGGCTGCGGCTTCTACTGATTCCTGTCCTTTTGCAGCCATAGCTTGTGAAGAGAAGCAATACTACGGTGTCCAGTTTCATCCTGAGGTGACTCATACCAAGCAGGGCGGTCGTATCCTGGAACGTTTTGTCATTGATATTGCCGGCTGTCAAAAGCTCTGGACGCCAGGACAGATTATTGAAGATGCTATCGCCCGTGTTCGTGAACAGGTGGGTGACAAGACCGTACTATTGGGGCTCTCCGGTGGTGTTGATTCCAGTGTTGTGGCAGCGCTTCTGCACAAGGCGATTGGTGATCAGCTGGTTTGTGTCTTCGTCGATAATGGTCTGCTTCGTCTGAACGAAGGTGATCAGGTGATGGCCATGTTCGCTGAGAACATGGGGGTGCGTGTTATCCGTGCAGATGCTGAAGAACTGTTTCTGGAAAAGCTGAAAGGCGTTCAGGATCCGGAGGCCAAGCGCAAAATTATTGGTAACACCTTTATTGAAGTCTTTGATCAACAGGCTGTGGCACTGGACAATGTTCAGTTTCTGGCACAGGGCACTATCTATCCCGATGTGATCGAATCAGCAGGTGCAAAATCTGGCAAGGCCCATGTCATCAAGTCTCACCACAATGTGGGGGGATTGCCTGAAGATATGGCTATGGAACTGGTTGAGCCGCTGCGTGAACTGTTCAAGGATGAAGTTCGCAAGATTGGCCTTGAACTGGGGCTGCCTTATGACATGGTGTATCGCCACCCTTTCCCCGGTCCGGGTCTGGGCGTAAGAGTGCTGGCAGAGATCAAGAAAGAGTACTGCGATATTCTCCGTCAGGCGGATGCCATCTTTATTGAAGAACTGCATAAAGCCGACTGGTATCACAAGACCAGTCAGGCCTTTGCTGTGTTCCTGCCGGTTAAATCGGTGGGAGTGGTCGGTGATGGTCGTCGCTATGAGTATGTGGTGGCCTTACGGGCTGTTGAAACCATCGACTTTATGACCGCTCGCTGGGCCCATCTGCCTTATGAGCTGTTGGAGAAGGTCTCCAGCCGGATCATCAACGAGATAGAGCATGTTTCCCGAGTGACTTATGACGTATCCAGTAAGCCACCGGCGACCATTGAGTGGGAATAGCATCGGGCGTTGACCGGTTAAGTGAAATGGAACGGCTTGTCTAAGGATGAGCCGCTTTTTTTTGTAGTATGTAAAAAGAGCGACTGCTGTGATCTGCGCTTGATACAGTCGCTTTGAGAAAGTCAGTTAACAGGTTGTTTAAGTGGAACGAATTAAAAAAAGAGCTTTCAAAATGGTTCCTTACTACATGTAAAGAATTTAAGAAATCATAGAGGTACAGCCATGCCCACAACCAAATTAACATCAAAAGGTCAGATCACTATACCCGCCAGAGTGCGAGCAGATCTGAACCTTAGAGAAGGAGATCAACTCGAGTTCATCCAGCAAGAAGACGGCACCTGGCAGGTTGTTCCTAAAAAACTCAGCATTATGTCGCTGTGTGGAGCCGTTAAGACGAACATAAGTCTTTCAGATGATGATATAAAAGCCTGTATTTCAGAGGGTTATTCCGGGAAGGATAGCAACGACGAAGAAGATGAAAGGGTGGCAGTATGATTAGTCTGGACACCAATATTTTGCTCCGATTTCTGACTCAGGATCACCCATCTCACGTCCATACAAGCTTTCAGGTTATTCATGCAGTTCATACCTGAACATCAGGGGTATATATCAGAACCCGTTATGCTGGAGATTTATTTCACTCTGCAAAGAGGCTGCTCATTTGACCAAGATGCTCAAAAATATCTGGGAATGCAAAAGCCATGATTAAACTCTGGTGTGTGGGAACCAGAGAAATTGTCGGGTTCATTAACTAAAGGTAGCGACCTGGATTGCTTCCATATCCCTGTTGCGCCAGAGGTCATAGTTAACCTGCATATTCAGCCACAGCTTAGGAGAGGTATTGCAAGCCTTAGCTAATTTGTAAGCCATCTCAACACTGACATTTGATCTCTGGTTAACCAGTTCAGACAGGGTTTTACGCGCAACTCCCAGATGCTTGGCAGCTTCGGTTACGCTGATATTCAGTGGTTCCAGATAAGATTCTTTGAGAACCTCGCCCGGGTGCATTGGGTTAAACATAATGAATCCTCTCCTAGTGATATTCTCTATGACTTGCTCCCATGCCACAGAGGTTGTCGCAAAATTCTCTCAGCGTAGTGATAAAAATGTCATTTGTCAGGAAAAAAACAGTCTAGCCTTCACACCTTGCAACAGGTTCCAGTCAACAGCCATTAATGGGATGCTGAATAAACTGGAATAGACCCACTAAAACGGTGGCCACAGGATGAAATCGCACCGATAGTCACCTGACACTGGCGATAAACACCTGCCTCTAAAATCACGGCTGCTCCGCTGTATGGGTGATCACAACCGGAAACCTTTCCCATGACGATGTCGCACTGACGGTAGGCTCCATTGTGTTTAATGACTGCTGTGCCGGTGTACTTCAGGCCGCACTGGCTGAGCTGCCCGTGGTTGATCGAACAGGTTCGGTACTCTCCGGCAACGGTAATGCCTGATACCATCAGGCTAAACAGCAATATCCAGAACTTCATTAAAAGGCCCGGGGAAAACTCTGTGGCTGCATAATATCTCGATCATCAGAGCAGTTCATCAGGACTAATACCTGTCTCGTTCCAATGCTCCAGACGTTATCTCAAGAGGTGGAGTTCAGTGTTAGGGTGCATGCATTCTGGAGCATGGGAACAAGCTGTAAAGGCTAACTGCCTGAAAAATCTGTTTTTTTAGAAAGCAAAGTTTCTTTAGCTGAATTTCACGGTTGTTAATCAAGCAGCGATGTGCATAATTACCGGCCATCAGCAGGGGTAACGTGACAGGATATTGTCGCTGCGCCTCTGCCTGTGATCCTCTTAATAAACACCATAACGGATGAGTCCGCTTATGAGTGAAAGGGCACTTTCCTGTGAATGTCAGAGGAAGTTCCCACAACAATCAGCCATTGATCCATTGGATCTCCGGATCAAGGTTAAAAGTAGAGGCGCACCGTTTATCAGTAATCCGTAGCAGGTTGACACCGAGTGTCCTGGGTTGGCCAGGGCCGAGAGCCGGATGAAAGGAAAAGGTGCCGAAGCAGAGTCGTCGTCAAACTCATCTGCTGGTGGTGCATCGAAGAGGTGTATCACTGTCACGGTTTTTACTGTGGAGCGCTACTGGACAATCGTTTCTGAAAGACTCTGCCCAAAAGGCAGGTTGCTCGGCAACAGGCAAATACGGGGCCAATCCGGTCGTATTCTGCTTCAATCCATTGCCCTCCTGATCCTATATCGTGAATTAAGCTTAATGTCAGCAGTCATGGAACTTCTGCTCATCGAGCGTTTTCACTCACAAGATCAGTCTTTATGGAATTACTTGGTTACAGCACATCACCCCTTTCACTGGTCGCTCCGGCAGTGGCTATTATTCTGGCGATCCTGACCCGTCATGTACTCTTTTCCCTTGGCGCAGGTATCCTTGCAGGCGCTCTGCTACTGACTGACTTCAGTGTCAGCAATACGTTTACTTATCTCCTGAACAGTTTTACCGAAATTTTTTGGGATAATGGTATCAATACGGGCACTGTCTTTATTCTGCTCTTTCTGGTGATGCTCGGCATCATTACCACCCTGATTGATGTTTCCGGTGGCGCGAGGGCCTTTGGTGAATGGGCCCGCCAGAGAGTGAAAACCCGTCAGGGATCACAACTGGTTACTGTTTTGCTGGGTATCATTATCTTCATTGACGATTACTTTAACGCACTGGCCGTTGGTAATATCGGTCGCCCTATGACAGACCGTCATGGCGTCTCCAGAGCAAAGCTGGCTTACCTGATCGACTCAACGGCTGCACCTGTGTGCGTTATTACCCCTGTCTCCAGCTGGGGGGCCTACATCATTGCCCTGATTGGCAGTATTCTGGTGGCCCATGAAGTGACCGATGTCAGTGCTATTGGTGCTTTTGTCAGTATGGTACCGATGAACCTCTATGCTGTCTTTGCTCTGGCGCTGGTGTTTTGTACTGCGGCTATGGATTTGAATGTTGGTCCTATGCTGACCCATGAGCGCCGTGCTCAAGCCGGTGAACTCTATGACAGTCGAAAGGGAACGCCACCGGGCTCATCTGAAGCTATCAGTAGCAGTGAAAAAGGGACGGTTGCTGATCTGGTGATTCCTGTTCTGGCTTTGGTGATCGCAACGACTGCCTCCCTGATTGCAACAGGCGCTTCTGCGCTTCAGGAAGCCGGTACGCCATTTTCTATCCTGGGCGCTTTTGAAAACACCAATGTCGTCAACTCTCTGATCTATGGTGGTCTTGTTGGCCTTCTGGTTACGGCAGTCAGGATGCTCAGCCATAATCTGGATGCCTCAACCTGGGGAAAAGCGGTTGTTGAAGGTACCCGCTCCATGCTGCCTGCCATTTACATTCTGGTGCTGGCCTGGGTGCTGGTGGATATCATCAGCTCACTGGAAACCGGCAAGTATCTGGCCGGGGTGGTCAGCAGCTCAAAGATTGATACGGGCTATTTACCTCTGATCCTGTTTGTGGTCTCCGGCGCTATGGCTTTCTCTACCGGTACCAGTTGGGGCACGTTTGGTATCATGCTGCCCATAGCGGGAGATATGGCAGCGGCTGCCGATATTGCCATGATTTTGCCTATGCTGGCTGCTGTTCTGGCAGGTGCAGTGTTTGGTGATCACTGCTCACCGATCTCCGATACCACGATTCTGTCGTCCACAGGGGCCTCTTGTCACCATATTGATCATGTGGTGACTCAGCTTCCTTATGCCCTGAGCATCGCTGCTGTGGCTATGTTGGGCTATCTGGTGATGGGTCTGACAGATTCCTCAATGACGGGCTTTCTTGCTTCCGGAGCCGGTTTTATTCTGCTTGTGTTTTTATTTCGTAAGATATCCGCTAAGCAAATGGTCAAGTCTGCAGATCATCAGTTGGCAAAATAAGCTTTGACGGTATTCATAGCTAAGTCATGTCGGAAGCTAAACCATATCGGAAGATTTTTTCCTCTGGCTGCCGAAACATTACATTAATAGTAAGCTGTAATTGATACCACATCAGAAGGCATGGATGCCTTCACCCGGAGCAGGGAAGCTATGAGTTTCGACAAACTGATGAAAGCCGTTGCCCGCAACAATCAGCTGGGTGAACTGGATTTTCGCGATAACCGCTATTACCTCACTATCGACAGCCGCATTGAGTTCACCTGTTTTCAGGCCAATGGGCGGTTCTTTATCCACGGCATCATTGCCCAGTTGCCACCCGGTGAAAAAGATCGGGAAAATCTACTCCGTAACCTGATGACCAAAACCGTGGGTCTGGCAACTACCCAGCGGGTTATTTTGTCGATAGAGCCTGACAAAGACTCATTAGCTTTACACTACTCCTGCCCGCTTCAGGGGATGGATGAAGACCTCGTTGAGAATGCTCTGGCTGAGTTCGCCAATAACTTTGAGTATTACCTCGTAGAAATCAGTCAGGAACAGACTGTCATACCAACTATGCCAACGATGATCATGCCATGACGGATAATATTTCTCACAGTTTGTTTGGCTGTCTTGTTACCTGGGCAGAAAACTCAATCGGTGGGTATAACGGACTGCGTAAGGCTAACGAAGCCTTTTTGAAAGCAGTGGTTCGTTACAGCCGTTTTGATGAGCTTCATCTGTTTCTTCATGAAAGCCAGATCGACGCTTTCAGGCAAGACTGGAAAGAATACCTGAGTCAGCATGGGGCGGGTAAAAATATCAATATTCTACCGGTTCATGATCTGCCTTCCTGTTTGCAGCAACATGTTTATAGCGTTTTTCATTCGGGTGATCCCTATATCTCTGATCTGGCCTCTCTGCGTGAAAGACACGCTTGCAGACTATTTCCTATCACCGGCAGGGCTCACAGTCTGAGTGATGATGCTCGTTTATCCCGGGTCAGGGATTTGATTTTCTCCCCCATCAAACCCTGTGATTCCATAATCTGTAGCTCCAAAGCCCAGAAAAAGGTAATGAAGCGTCTGATCTCTTCGGCCAGTGCCAGTGTCAGTGACACTGTTGGCAGGGCTATTCCTTATCGTGGGCAGGTGAGCCTGATGCCACTGGGTATTGAGCCAGCCAGACAAGAGACCGTTGCTTCCAGGGAGGCCAAGGTGCCTCAGATACTCTGTCTTGGCAGGCTATCCGCAGCCGATAAAATGGACCTTCATCCGTTACTGCTGGCATTGAATGATCTGTTTGAAGAGGGAACGGTTACCCGCTTTCAGCTGGTGATTGCCGGAAGTGGTGATGCCTCCGGCGAATATGTTCATTCATTACTGGCTCAGGCCTATGAGCTCAATCTTGAAGACTGTATTCGCTTTGAACTCTCTGTTGATGACGAGAAGCGTGAGCAATTACTAGCGGAAGCGGATGTGTTTGTTTCTCTCGCTGACAATGTTCAGGAGAGTTTTGGGCTGGCACCGGTAGAAGCTATGAGGGCAGGTATCCCTGTGATTCTTTCCGACTGGAATGGCTATCGAGACCTCATTGTTTCCGGGCAGGAAGGCTTCCTGATCAAAACCGCATCGGCAGACCATGATGATATTTCCCGTTCTCTCAGTCTTGTCAGCAAAACTCAGGCTCAACTGATTCAGGCTCAGGGAGTGGCGGTTGACATAGACGCGCTGAAACTAGCGTTATCGACATTGCTAATGGATGAATCTGTCCGGGAAAAGATGTCTGAAGCGGCAATCCGGAGAGTCAATGAGACCTTCAGCTGGCCTCTGCTGATTGAGCAGTATCACAAACTGGTAGAAGAACTGGGGCAGGAAGCTTCAAGAATACGACACCATCAGGGCAGGGCAGTGGGGATGCCCTATCAGGAGGTGTTTGGGCATTATGCTACTGTGGCTCTGCAAGAAACAGACGTTCTGGTAACCACTGATAGAGGTCTGCGGGTTCTGCTGATGTCGGAGAAAGGTTTCTTTTTCAATCAGTTGAGTCATCTCCTTGATAAAAACGAGATAAGAGAGGTTATCAGGAAACTCGTTACACCTCAGAGTGTCAGCAATATCCAAAAGCTGTTTCCTGACAGGCAGCCGTTATTGTTTTTATTATCCTGGATGTTGAAGTATCAACTGGTTGCTTTTTCTATTGAGACAGAGGCAGGTAAGCCCTCTTTCGCGAAATTGCCAGACTGGTACAAGGTTGAAGATCCATGTCTGGTGAATGGTCTGGTATTTCCGGAGCAGCTGAGGTCTAAATGGATCAAGCCTGTTATCAATCAATACGTTCAACTCAGTCAGAGTTATGTCAATGACATTGATAGTTCTGGTGAGGGTTCCGAAAGTAGCTTGATTCAATCTATTGCCCAGTCAGTCATTGAGTGGATGGATGACAGGCTCCTTCAGGCTATAGGCTGGTTGGCAGAAGATCACACCCTGTCCGGCTACGGTGAAGTGTTAAAGTTGCTGGAATCCAAGGGGGTGGAAACACTGATTGACGCTTATCCTCATTGGTATCGAAACATTCAGAAGGAATTTTTCCAACGAGTCAGATTGACCCGTACACTCTTGAGTCGGGTGAAGCGGGACTTGTCAGAGATCAATCATTACTTTTTCTCGGGGAGCCATCAGCCAGCAGAGAGCCATCAGCCAGCAGAGAGCCATCAGCCAACAGAGAGCCGTCAGCTGACTTCTGGTCTGACCTCTATCCGTGATTTGCAATTAGACGTAGGATCACCCGTTTACCAATTGACGTTTAATAATGGTGAACACCTGGTTTATAAATTGAGAGACCTCGCCATTGACCAGTTATTACTGGGAGAGAATCAGAGTATGGCCCAGTCAGTGAATGCCTGGGTACAGGACTCAGAAGCTCTGGGTGTATTCAGGATACTGAATAAGTCTTCCTATGGTTATGTTGAGTTTATTGCATCGGAAACCGTTTCCAAGAGCGATGATCTGGAAACTTACCATCGTCGCATGGGAGTGGCAGCAGGCTTCTGTCTTATGTCGGGTCTGACTGACATTCACAGCAAAAATCTTCATATCAATGATAACAAGCCTTACCTCATTGATGCCGAGACGGCTCTTCATAATCCTGTGATGATGCAATTGCAGGCAGAGTTGCAAAATCCCGAGTTGAGCTTTCTGAGAGGCATGCGGGATTCCAGTCTTGGCCTGACGGGTCTGATGAAGGTTTGGGAAAATTTTCATCTCTGCAAGACCCGATACAGCTCAGTCAAACTGGAAAATGGTGAGCTGGTGGCTGAACAGCCGCAAACGGCCACTTCTTTTCTTGATCATCTGCTGATGGAAAAGGGTCGGCACTCTCTGGATGGTCGACATCCTTCAGTAGCCTCTCAATATGGCAGAGCATTTGTGGAAGGCTTCAAAGGCTCGGTGTCCGCTATTTCCGAACATTCAGAGCAGTGGTTTGATTACCTGAAGTCCATGGCGGGTTTTGAGGTCAGGTATCAGCCGCGTTGGAATCTGAATGATGCCCGCAAACAGTTTCGAGACCTTCACGTTGCCAGAGAGCTGCAAGACCTTTCCAGAGAGCGCCGCGAAGAGTATTGCCAGCGTCTGGCAAAACGAATTACGCTGGCTGGGGAGCTTTCTCAGCGCTGGCTTGATGCCTCGTGGCAGGAGCCGGTCAGTGTCCTGGCTGAATCAGTGGCCGAAGGTTGGTTGGCCATGGAGCAGCGTGATTTTGTCAGAAAGCTTGGGGAGTCAGGAGTTTTTGTCCAGCGATACGACGGAACCCTGCAGGAAGTCAGTCGTCATTACTTCTCTGACAATTCGATAGAAAAACAGGCAGAGTTGATTGCCAAACTGTCGGATCACAAGCTCAGGGACCGATTCCTCAATGCCTGTCAGCAGATGATTGAAAGTTGGTTTGAACAACATATCAATGCCGGAGAAGGGATGCCTGAGGAGCTCAGGCAGGCTGTTATGGAGGCGCTGGCCGACAGTGAAAGGAAGGCTTAACCCTTCCTGATGTTCTCCAATAACTCTTTTGCCATGGTGGCGGTCTCTTCGTCACCTTCCTTGTTGGCCGTAGTCAGGTAATCTTCACCTTCCTTATTTCTGCCTTCCATCATCAGCGCCATACCGATAAAGGCTTTGACAGTAGGATTGTCGGGATCTTTTGGAATGGCTTCCTTGTGAAGAATCTCCAGGGCTTCCTGATTCATCTTTTTATTAATGAAGGTCAGGGCAAAGCCCAGAGTGGGGAGGACGCTGTCAGGTCTGGCTTTCTCCAGAGCGCTGAAAATACCGAAAGCATGTTTTGACATACCCACGCTGGAGGCCATAAAGCCTATATCTGCCAGGGTTTTGATTATTTTTTCATCGGTCATGTTTCAGGCCTCTTGCTGTTTGCCCGGCTTATAACTTCTGGATAATACTCTGGAGTGTGTCCTTGATGGATTTAATGATACTGGATCTCAAACCCTCAATGATCATATATTTATTGAACTCGACCTGAAACTCCACCATGTCTTTGGTGTTGTTCGGGTCCATGTTGGTTATTTTGGTTTTCAGGTTCTGATCAAGATTTTCAGCTGTTTTGCCAAATACGTCTTGCACATGATCAAAGTTAAAGTGGTTGGCTCTTTGTTCTGCCATTGTCCCTCTCCCTGTCAGACTGTTCTCTAGCCGTCAGACGTTGTTTAATCAGCGCTTTTTGTGATGCCTGTTCCAGGTCTTGTCAACGACTTCAGTAGCAGCTATCAAGGCAGTGATCAGCTTGTCGTTGGTTTCAAACTGATCGGGGGAAAGCCCTTTGTCCCGCTCAGACTTCAGACGAAAGGCTTCATCCACTAATTCCTTCAGCACCTTGTCCCTGAGTTCACCGTCGGTATCAAGAATAAGTCGATCTTCGAGGTCGGAGAGATGAATTTTTTCACTGTCGGTTTGTGGATCCTTCACTGTTGCCTCCAAGACGATATTTGATCCGATCTGTGCCTTTTGATAATAAAAGATAGTCAAGATTAATATCTTCAATTATATACCCGTTGGCCAGTTTTGCGCCGATCAGGTATTTGGCCCCGTCATCCATGGTCACAAAGGGCACCCTTCCCATACTCACTGACCGAATCTTCAGAGAAGGAGCCAGTGGTGTACTTACCACTCTGGCAGGTGCTCCAGCTGTTTTGGTCGCTAATCTCAGCTGGGGCTGATTGCCGTACTGTTTTCTGAAACGTGTGACCACATCGTTCAGGTTATATACCTGTTCATCGTCCAAGAGGTGGCCTTCTAAAGTGATTTGATTAGGTTTTTGTATCAAATGTATACGAGGGCTCAGGCCTTTCTCCCTGAGCATGGACTTGAGGGTGTTCAGGCGACCGGCCTGATTTTCTACCTGATCGACAATGGAAACCAGTCCGTGGACCTCTTGTTTCAGGTTGGCAATGATTTTCTGCAGCTCTTCTGAGCTGGGAGCATAACCTGTCATTACCAACGAGCCAGGGGAGTTATCCAACTCAAGGCTGAGAGATTTATGACCCTGATTCTTTAAAAGTGCATCGGCGTTAGCTCTTAACTCGCTCATGACGACCAGCTGTGAACTGAAAGGAATCCCTTTCTCGCGAAGTTCACGCTGGATCATCTGTTTGTCACTCATTGTCAGGGTATAGCCAGAGATCAGAACGCTCTGGTCAGGAAGCTCTTTCAGTTTGATGTTTTTCTGATTGAGTTGATTTCGGATCTGTTTAGCCTGATCAAGATGGCTCATTTCAGGAGGTGCCTCTTCAGGACCGCCTGAAAGCAGCACGATAAGAAGCAGGAAAAATGCAAAAATGCCTGCCGGGATTCCTATCAACCATTTCCGGTCAATATTCTTCAGAGGATTTTCATACTCCTCTGAGTCGTCTTCCTCTCCATCTGC
>NZ_JAHHPQ010000067.1:0-1187 GCF_024606245.1 Endozoicomonas sp. SESOKO2 | reverse complement strand
CTCAATGCGAGACGTTCAACGTAGATACAGAGGCCGTCATTGCTCATGAGGACAGTGTGAACTCAGCCACCTTCAGTGCCGATGGCAGTCATCTGGTGACTGCCAGTGAAGATAAAACGGCGAAAATCTATGGTCAGAACACCCATGGAAAATGGGTAGAAGAAACCATTATTTCCCATCAAGACGGTGTCGGATCAGCTATCTTCAGCGCCGACGACCGCCATGTGGTGACCACCAGTTACGATCAAACGGCAAAAATCTATAGTCAAGTCGATGGGGCATGGGACGAGAAACTCACCATTTTCCATGAGGGCGATTTCTACTCAGTCACCTTCAGTACCGATGGCCGCCATTTGGTGACCGCCAATATGGATAATACGGCGAAAATCTGTGCTGAGGGAGGCGATGGGTCATGGGAAGAAAAACTCACCATTTTCCATGATGATTGGGTTAACTCAGCCACCTTCAGCACCGATGGCAGCCACGTGCTGACGGTCAGTGACGATAACAAGGCCAAAATCTATGGTAAGGAAGGCGATGGATCATGGGTAGAAAAAATTACCTTTCCCAATAACCGAAGGATCACAACAGCCACCTTCAGCGCCGATGGTTGCCGGGTGGTGTTAGCCTGTATCGATGATGCAGCGATAATCTATGGTCAAAAGACCGATGGCTCATGGGAAGAAGAAGCCACCATTCCCCATGATCACTCTGTCATGTCAGCCATCTTTGGTGCTGATGACCGCTGTGTGTTGACTGTCAGCTTTGACTGCGTGGCGAAAATATATGGTCAGAAGACCGATGGCTCTTGGGAAGAAGAAATCATCATTTCCCACGTTGCTTGGATCAACTCAGCCTCCTTCAGCGCCAATGGCCGCCATTTGGTGACGGCAAGTGTCGATAGCACGGCGAAAATCTATAGTAGGAGGGACAGCGGATCCTGGGAAGAAAAGTGCATTATTTCCCATAATTACAATGTCATCTCAGCCACCTTCAGCCCTGATAGCCGCCATGCGGTGACGGCCAGTAACGATGGTACGGCGAAAATCTATGGTCTGAAGACTGACGGATCCTGGATCGAAAAGGCCATTATATCCCACAAAAGTTCGCTCAAATCAGCCAACTTTAGCGACGATGGCTGCCTTGTGGTGACCACCGGTACCGATGGAACGGCAAAAATTTATGGT
>NZ_JAHHPQ010000642.1:0-6083 GCF_024606245.1 Endozoicomonas sp. SESOKO2 | reverse complement strand
T
The DNA here is from genome assembly GCF_024606245.1 of Endozoicomonas sp. SESOKO2. NCBI lineage: Bacteria > Pseudomonadati > Pseudomonadota > Gammaproteobacteria > Oceanospirillales > Endozoicomonadaceae > Endozoicomonas > Endozoicomonas sp. SESOKO2. Next base: position 6,082 of record NZ_JAHHPQ010000642.1, on the reverse strand, counting down.
CTGTTCAGACCCCAGCCACAAAGCCTGCAAAGCTGATCAGAAAAAAGGGATCACTCGTGGTATTCATAACAGCTGGTATGATCTTCAGCAGGTGGCCATTCCAGCCAAAATGACGCTGCTGGAAAAGATGCAATACAGACATGACCCGTCGCTGCTGAACCCGGCAACACAACAGTCATTGGAGAAAGAGGTGCAACGGCTGAAAAGCGAAGGTATTCGGATGAATCCGGGCACCCTTACGCAAACCACGCTGGCTTCGGAGGCAGCCCAAAAAGTCCTGAAACAGCGGGGGATTGCCGTGGTCAGCGAGATGCGACACCACTTTTTTTTCAGCGACAATGACCTCCTGGTAGAGAGGGAAATGCTGGTACCGAAGAAGATAGTGAAGCCTGATGCTCAGGAGGATGCTCCAGCGGGGTGGGCATGAACAATCCTTTGATCTCGCTATGAAAATAAAGTTAGAGAGAGTGGTACCCTAATGGAATTTTGTACAGACAGTGACTCCAAATACAGCGAGATTCAATCATACGGAAGCCTGTAAATAATAAGTTTTCAGTATTCCCTAAACTGCCTCACATCATTGTCCCGTAATAAGGTTTTTGCTATACAACTATTAATAGAGAGAACCTGTGAATAGGAATTCGCCATGCCAAGGATTGGAAGCAAAAGAGATATACCTCCCTCATTCCTGTCAACGGATGATAAAACTGAAAAGAAGAAGCCAGAAAAAGAAATGCCAAAATAGTGGGTCAGCATCTGAGTCTGATAATTGATAAATAAAAAATGGATAAAATATGAAACTAAGAGGCCCATTCAGAGCAATTTGGCATTTTAATGCTACCAATGACACAAAAAAGTTAGAAGCTGAACAGAAAAAATTTAAAGGTAGGACTGTAGAAGCCGCAAGCCATATTCATGCTGTTAACTACATTCATCAAGGGCATTTTAACCTCTGTGGTGATGCCTGTGTAGAAATGCTCAGAAGATTTTATGGCGATAACCCATTACGTGCTACCACGACAAACTCAAAAAAAGTTGAATCACTTTCTACCAACCCAAGAGGAATATTTAAAGGATTGTCATTAAAAAAAGTATACGAAGAGGCTGATCATTCAAGTTTCAAATTATCTGAATTGCAATTCCCTGATTCATCTGTACCGAAAGAAGAATTAGTTAAATCTTTAACTGAACTGATTTCTGAGGCACCTATTCTTCTTTCATATAGAGAAAATAACTTCTATGGTCATTATGCCCTGTTAATAGGCATTATTGGGGATAAATTAGTCGTTCACGATCCGTGGTCCGGAGGTAGTGAAATAGAATCTGTAGAATGGTTACTGTCACTGCTTTCAGAACATGAATTAGAAGGATTTCTTGCACAAGACAAGGCTGCTGATGACATATTTCCAACAGGCATCATTACAATAAAAGTTGATTCAGAAGATCCTGAATCTTCTGAACCTCCTGAATCTACAGAAGATCTGGATAGTTTACTTGCTAGAGTAAAAGAGCGCCTTAAACGTCAAGCATGATTTGTCTCCTTCCCGTGCACCTGAGACTGTCGCGAAGCCCGAAAGCAAGTTGATGAGGTTTTGCGACAGCCCCCGGAGCAAGAAGCAGTCTAAAAAAGTGATCACCCCACATTCGCTGCTGTAAAACCTTTTCAGAATTAAGGTTGGCGCTGCCACCATGAAGTGCTCAAGTAAAACATTGAGCAGCAGGATAGAACGCACCGGGAGTCCTGTCGGACTCCGGGCTGTCCCTCTCTGCGCTAAAAAGACTATGCTCCTCACTCCTTCCGGTGATTAAAAAAAATAATATGAACTTGCTTTTTTAGAAAATTATGTAAAAAACAATGCCTTGAAAAAAATTATTCTCTACATCATCACTGCCCTTCAATTCTGCCGCTATTATTGAATAAGTTTTCTTTCATCTCGGACAGCAATCCTCTGATTCTGTCTGAAAAAACGAACCTTCATTCTCAACCGATCATTCAAGTCATGTAATGGAACTATCAGGAGGCTGACCGGAGAGGGTCACTTCCGGTTGCGTGTGAAGCTTGTCTTACAGAAGGCGCTTGTGGTTTATCACTGCGAAGGCCCCTGCGCTTTTTTCTGAACAGCGAAATTGATCGGGAGCCGTTGACTGATGATCAAATTACTGAGAACTCCGCTTTGCAAAACCGTAGCTGCAGCTGCTATCACTCTGGGGGCAGTCCTCGGCCCGTTTCAGGCCTATTCCTTTCAGGATGATGAATTGGTGATCTGGGTAGGCGGTGACAAGGCCTACAACGGTATCCGGGAAGTAGGCAAAGGGTTTGAGAAAGACACTGGAATCAAAGTAAAGGTTGAGATTCCGGAAAATATTACCGATCGTTTTCAACAGGCGGCAGCGTCAGGTGGTGGACCGGACATTCTGTTCTGGGCCCATGACCGATACGGTGAATGGGCCCAGAGTGGCCTCCTGTCTTCTGTAAACCCGGCCCCGGATTTCAAAAGCAAAATTGACGATCTGGGCTGGGAAGCCATGACAGTCAACGGCAAAATCTATGGTTATCCTGTCTCTATGGAAGCCATCAGCCTGATCTACAACAAAGATCTGTTACCAGACCCTCCCAGCTCATTTGAAGAAATGTTTCCCCTCAAGGACAAGTTGGCTAAAAGCAAAGAAGGTAAAGTCACCACCATTATGTGGGATCAGATCCAGCCTTACTTCACTATGCCCATGCTCGCTGCAGATGGCGGTTATGTCTTCAAGAAAACACCAACAGGTTATGATGTCAAAGACACCGGAGTCAATAATGCCGGCGCCATGGCCGGTGCAAAAATGCTGACCGAGCTGATTGATAAAGGCGTTATGCCCAGAGGTGTTGATTATGGAGTCATGGAATCCAGCTTCAACAAGGGTCAGGCAGCCATGATGATTACGGGCCCCTGGGCCTGGTCAAACCTCGACAAGACCAAAATCGACGGCAAAAATCTGAATTATGGTGTGGCAGCTTTGCCTGGCATCAATGGCCAGCGTTCAAAGGCATTTGTTGGCGTCTGGGGGGCCACTCTGAACAGTGCCAGTCCCAACAAAGCCCTGTCCAAAGAGTTTCTTGAAAATTACCTGCTAACAGACGACGGTCTTCGTACTATGAACAGTGATGTTCCGCTAGGTGCTGTGGTCAACAAAAGCTACATGAAAGAATTGGAAAAAGATCCTCGCATCAAGGTTACTTACGATAATGCCATCAATGGTTTGCTCATGCCCAATGTACCGGAAATGGGAAAATTCTGGTCGGCTATGGAGTCTGCACTGATGAACATCACCTCCGGCAGACAGGATTACAAGAGCGCGCTTAATGAAGCAGCCAAGCAGATTGTCGACTAGGCTGTCAGTCTAGGAGACTGACTCTGACAGGTTCCCGACAGGCTGACTCTGACAGGCCGGTGTACCATATTTTCGTTAGCCCGTTTAGCAGTCAGCCGCCTTCCAGTTACATCAATGCTATGAAATACGACGTGTAATTTCTTGAGTGATTCCTACAGTGTCACGCTCTCGACATCAGAATATGTGAGTTAAATCTGCCCCGGGAGGCAACTTTATGGAGGCTGATCAGAAAGCACAGAGCCCAATGATCTGGTTGGTGTGGGGAGTAGTTGCCCTGATTGACCTGATACTGCTCTATGGCGTGACCTTAATGTACGCCCGGGGAGAAATTGCCTTTGCTCTGATTATTCTTTTAATTGCCTGTGTCGGTACCTGGGTATTCATCAGCCATAAGGGCTACAACTACCGGTATGTTTTCCCTGCTCTTCTGGGGGTATCGGTATTTATAGTTTTCCCCCTTATTTATACGGTATATGTCGCATTCACAAATTACAGCTCCAGCCATCTCTTATCTTTGGAGCGCGTCAAAACCCAACATCTGGGCAAAACCTACAGAGCAGAAGGTGAGTCCTATCATTTCAAGATCTATCAGCAAGGAGCCAATTATCGAATTCTTTTCATCAGCAACAAGGAGACAGACAAGCACCTCGTAAGCCAGCCGTTCAACGAAACGGTCATTCCAACGCCACTGAAAGCTGACTTTTCACCGGACCTTCCTGAAGGTAATAAATTACCACTCAGGGATACTATCAGGCTTCGGAATATTCTCAAAAAACTAGCCGTAGAACTGCCTGACAACACCGAGCTGACAATGACCAGCCTGAGAAAGTTTGGTCCCATGTCAAAAATCTACCGGGACATGGGTAATGATATTCTGCAAGATACCCGCAATGGCAACCTGCTAAAGCCTGATCATACAACGGGCTACTATATCGAAGTGCCTGAAGGACAGCCTGATTCCGCAGGTGAGCAAGTAGGACCAGGCTTTGTCGTCTATAACGGCTGGGATAATTTCGTTCGGGTTCTCAAAGATCCTGGTATCCAGGGCCCTTTTTTACAAATTTTCATCTGGACTCTGGTATTTGCTGCTCTCTCGGTACTCTTTACCATGACTGTAGGTTTGCTCATGGCCTGTCTGGTGCAATGGGAACCCCTCAAGGGCAATGGCGTTTACCGATTGCTGTTAATACTCCCTTATGCCGTCCCGGCCTTTATTTCTATTTTAATTTTCAGAGGCCTGTTTAATCAGAATTTTGGTGAAATTAATATGTTGCTGAACCTGCTATTGGGTATCCAACCGGAATGGTTCAGCAATGAGTATCTGGCTAAAACCATGGTCCTGATCGTTAATACCTGGCTGGGTTATCCCTACATGATGATTCTCGCCATTGGCCTGTTAAAGTCTATTCCGGATACTCTTTACGAAGCTTCAGCCATAGACGGCGCCTCCCCAATACAGAACTTCTTCAGCATCACTTTCCCGATGATCATAAAGCCACTAACGCCGATGTTGATCGCCAGCTTTGCATTCAACTTCAACAATCTGGTTCTGATTGCACTGCTGACTGATGGTGCTCCCAATATCATTGGTGCCAGCACACCAGCCGGTGCCACCGACATTCTGGTGAGCTATACCTTCCGCATTGCATTTGGTCAGTACGGTCAGGATTACGGCCTGGCCTCCGCTATAGCCACCTTCATCTTCATCATGGTGGGTGTCATAGCCTGGGTGAACCTGAAAGCGACCAAACGGGTAATGGAGTGAACGACTATTATGGTACAGCCTAGAAACCTGAAATACCGGGTGTGGTTCGCAAGAATTTTTATGATTCTGTTTCTCTGTCTGATCATGTTTCCCTTCCTGATGATCATTTCGGTGTCTTTCCGTTCCGGTAATTTCGCCACCGGAGACCTGATACCCCGCAACCCCAGTCTGGAGCACTGGTATCTGGCTTTTGGTATTCCCTGGGAGAATGCCGATGGCTCCATCACCCAGCCTCCCTTTCCGGTCCTTCTCTGGTTATGGAATTCTGTCAAAGTGGCGTTTATTTCCACCGTGTTGATTCTGCTGCTCTCAACCACGGGAGCCTACGCATTCGCCAGACTGAGATTCCGGTTCAAGGAGTCCATGCTGACCGCCATGATGATTTTGCAGATGTTTCCAGCCGTACTGGCACTGGTCGCCATATACTCACTGTTTGAACAGATAGGCAACTATGTTCCCTGGTTAGGACTGGACACTCTGGGTTCGGTAACTGTCGCTTATCTGGGTGGACTGGCCCTGCACATCTGGTTGATCAAGGGCTACTTCGAAACGATAGATTCATCCCTTGAAGAGGCAGCAGCGATCGACGGAGCAACGCCCTGGCAGGCGTTTCGTTTTGTGTTACTGCCACTTTCAACGCCCATTCTGGCGGTGGTATTCATCCTGGCCTTTATTACCAGTATTGCTGAATACCCGGTAGCTTCAGTGCTTTTGCAGAGTATGGATAACCTGACGCTGGCGGTTGGCTCCAGACAATACCTGAATCCACAAAATTATCTCTGGGGTGATTTTGCTGCGGCAGCCGTTCTGTCGGGTCTGCCCATCTCTATTATTTTCCTGTTGTGCCAGCGCTGGATTGTCGGTGGTCTGACTTCAGGTGGCGTGAAAGGCTAGCAGCCTGTCGGACTTAAGCGTCCGTAGCGAGGATTGCAAGAAATTGAG
>NZ_JAHHPQ010000641.1:0-3354 GCF_024606245.1 Endozoicomonas sp. SESOKO2 | reverse complement strand
TAAAACAACCGCTGCTAAAACAACCGCTGCTAAAACAACCGCTGCTAAAACAACCTCTGCTAAAACAACCGCTGCTAAAACAACCTCTGCTCAGACAACCCCTACTCAGACAACCCCCTCTCAAACAACGGCTTCTCCAATAGTATTATGCGACACCCTGACAGGGCAGACGACAGGTGGGGTTCAGCGTCGACTAAATCAATACAGTAACCTTGTTCGCGGACGACGATGTATTGTTCTCACTGCCGACCCGGCTGAGGATCTGGCTCAATTAATCAATGGGCTTCCGGAAGACATCGTGATCCTGCTCTCTTCCAATTCGGTTCCTACTTCGGTTCCTACAATGACGCCTTCTTCTTCCGTTACCCCGGTGTCGGGTAAAACACCTGTTAATTACCTTATTCACGGTGAAATAGTTTTGAAAGAGGGTCAGGACATTATCGGGGCTGCTGATGACGGTTTCGAAATCGTCATCATGCTTGACGAAAGCTATAGAGCGTACAATATGATCGTTGTTGGAGATTCAGGTAACTCTATATTTGGAGAAACAAAAGACAACAATATAAGACACATAACGTTTCGGCCCAATCAACCTAAAGGCCGCCGACGCACTAACGCTCTTGTTTCAGCATGGTGCTATAACCAGAGTCTGATCATAGCACATAACGTGTTACACCTGCCTGACTGGGTCGGCGTCAAGCTTGATTGCAGACAACCCCTGGATGCATCGATCAGTGATTCACGCTCAGGCCCCGGCCTGCTGATCGCTAATAATACGTTTAAAGCTGAAACTTTCAACGTGGGGGGCACAGATCTTATTCCAATGGAAGCGGTCGTTGTTATTACTCCAACCATCAAGAATCAGTCACAGAGAGTCGCTATTATTGATAACACATTCCAGGGCAAGCTGTCAGAAGCGGTAGAGTTTTCTCCCGGGCCCGGAAGCAGTATCGATATCTTCAGAAACAGGATCGACATTGACAATACGGGCACAACCTACCGTGAATATATGATGGGACGTAGCATTAAAAAAAGTGGTATCACGTTCGAAGGTATTACCGATGCCGATGCAGAACCTCCTCTCTTTAACCTTGCGGGCAATAGAATCCTCGTTAGAAATACAGCAATAGATATCTTGGGTCGAGTGAAACTGGCCATGGCTTGCAACCACATGGAGGGAATCCACCCCTGGCGGCAGGAACAACATCAATACAGCCTGAAAGCCGTTGATCCCTTACCTCTGGCGCGCGAGTGCAAAAGATCCCTGAGTTCAACCGTTGGCATGGCAACTACCCGTCCACCTGCACTCTGTCAGATCGTGAATAGCTGGAGAGCCGTCGAAGCTTCCCCGGCTAATTATGTAAGTGGACTGAGCAACCTCGAGGGTCAGTTCTACTTTGACCCGGCCATCTGCCCGACAGTCGCTTCGCCCTCTGCTGTTATTAACAGTACCAATATTAACAGTACAAAAGACACTGGCGATGACGATATAGCCACTTCATCAGCCCCTGCGACTGTGGCGACGACCGCTTTGAGTATCATGACCACTCTGGCCCTGTTGCTGAATCAGTAGCCTGTGCCCGTTGCTCCGGTTTAAGGAAACTGTTGCAAAAGTAGCCAGCGATGTTCTTGAAATATTCTTAAGACATTAATGGATGCACACAAACGCATGGACTAGGATTTTGACGAGGTATACTCGGGAGTCTGGAAAATGATTATTTTGCGGCGTTGTCTGGCCCGTTTGGTCGCTGCTGTACTTCTCTTACAGACTCTCAACCTTCAAGCCCAGAACACAACTCAACCTGTTTCCCCTTCTTCTACAACATCCCCGCTAACGGTATTATGCGAAACTCTTCCAGGAAATACGACGGGGGTTCAGCAACGGCTAAAACAATACAGTGAACTGGTTCGCGGGCGTCAATGCGTTGTTCTCAATGCCGACCCAACAGAGGATTTAGCGGAGCTGATCAATCGGCTTCCGCAAGATACGGTGATACTGCTCTCCTCCTACATGGTCCCTACGATGAAGCCTTCTCCATCCGTTACCCCGTTGACGGGCAAAACCCCTGTTAATTACCTCATTGGCAGTCAAATAGTCTTGAAGAACGGTCAGGATATTATCGGGGCTGCTGATAACGGTTTCGAAGTCGTCATCATGCCTGGCAGAAGTTATTCAGATAGATATATGGTCATCGTAGGAGACCGCCGTGACTTTAATTTCAGAGAAACAAAAGACAGCAATATAAGACACGTAACTTTATGGCCAACCAGACCTGATGGCTCACGATCCATTGAAAGAATTGTTTCAGCAACTTGTTATAACCGGAGACTGATTATAGAAAACAACGTATTTCATCTCCCTAACAATTATGGGGTTAGACTTGATTGCAGACAACCTCTGGATGCATCGGCCAATGATCTGCGCACCGGGCCGGGCCTGCTGTTCGCTAATAACACGGTAAAAGGCGAACGCTTTAACGTTTCAGCTGGTAACTTTATTCCACTGAATGGGCTGTTTGTTTCTATTGCCAGAATCAAGCATCAGTCACAGCAAATCGCTATTGTTGACAACACCTTCCGGGGCAAGATGTCAGAAGTGGGAGACTTGACTCTTGGACCCGGAAGCCATATTGATATCTTCAGAAACACAATCGACATTGACAATACAGGCACAACCTATCGTGAATATTTGTTGTCAAGATACATACCAAAAAATGCTTTCACGCTGACGGGTATTCGTAATACCACTGCAGAGCCTCCTCTCTTCAATCTGGCAGGCAATCAGATCCGCGTAAGAGATGCAGCTATACATGTCGAGGCACAACTTGAACTGGCCCTGGCCTGCAACCAGCTGGAGGGACTCGCTCCGTGGCGACAAACTCAACAAAAATACAGCCTGAAAGCTGCCGATCCATTGCCACTGGAAGGTGAGTGTGAAGGATCCGTGAATTCAACCGATGCCATGGCAACTACCAGCCCACCGTCAACCTCCCGGATTCTGAATACCTGGACAACCATCGTTACACCTTTATATGGACTTTCCAACGTTGAGGGTCAGTTCTACTTTGACTCGAAAGCCTGCCCGACAGTCGCTTTGCCTTCTGATGTTATGACCACCACAACCTCGGCGGGTACAACCGAAGTGACTACCGCTTTGGGTGTCATCACCACACTGACCCTGTTGTTGAATCTATAACCTGAACTCACCTCTCCGGTATACAGAAGCTGCCCCAAAAACAGCAGCCAGCGCGATTTTCCGGTCATGTTTTAACGACGTTAACAGGTAGGTATAAATTCATAGGCTAGCAGCCTGTCGGACTTAAGCGTCCGTAGCGAGGATTGCAAGAAATTGAG
>NZ_JAHHPQ010000640.1:0-1396 GCF_024606245.1 Endozoicomonas sp. SESOKO2 | reverse complement strand
ACAAAAGAAAGCCGCTATGAGTACACGCTATCTGGCTGAAGTCCTTGCTGGGCAGACACTTTCATGATTTTGCCGCAGGGTACTTAATCGAAGCTCTATTAAGTTAGCCACTTTGTATGGAATCGTTTTTTGTAGCATTTAATGACGAACAGTAAGAGTGGTCACTATTGGTAATGCACCCAGTTTACGATTGCTCTCAAACGTATAGAGTGTTTCAGCCCCATTGTTATGGGCTCGTCTGGCAATAAGGCAGTCGGATAAATCCACTTTTGGATAAGTTTTATAATCCATCAGGGCACGTTGGAGTGCCTCCCAGTCTTCAAACAAAAAACGGGTACTGGCTGCCAACTCATAAAACACTGGATGGATATCATTTCTGGTCAAATTAAAAACAGCCTCCATCACCCATTCGGTTTCAGCCAATACTATGTCCGACAAAAAAACCTTTTCCGCAGAGTCTATTGTAAGGACAGCCTTTTGAGTTTGCCAAGGCGGGTTTTGACTGTCCACTGGCTGCAGTAAATAGCGAATCAGCACATTGGTATCTACAGCAATCATTCCTGACCTCTGAATTTTCTGGCAGCTTTTTTTCTCAAAATTTCTTTAAAATCCAGATCACCCTGGTTTACCGCAGATTCAGACTCTGTGACTTTTACACAAGCTAATGTACCTGAGAGTGTTTCACTAGACATTTTTACCAAATGAGCGACTCCATCCCGCTCAAAAACCTTCAGAGTATCACCAGGAACAAGCCCCAGTTTGTTACAGACATCCTGAGGTATGGTTACTTGTCTTTTACTGGTCAACTTAGGCATAAGAACACCGTATTACTATCGAAAATAAGTAATACTAAACTAGCAGTGAAGCTCCACATCATCAAGGAAGGCTGTACGTATTCCCACGCGTGCGTGAAAATGGATGATGATGAAAATTCATAAATATGCGATTGGCATAGATGGGCAGGTAAAAGTCATGAAAACCCCTGAAATTATTGACCTCTAGCTTATATTTGCTTTCTTTTTAATACGTCTACGGCCTTATAAATGCACATCAGGCTAAGGCCTCAACATGAATGCTCACGATTTGATTTCACAACTCTCTATTATCAGTGACTTTCGCCAAGATTCACTACTACATCAGCTCTGCAAAACTGACGGCTGAGTAATTGGGTAAGGCCAGCCGGGAGCATTGGCACATAGAGCATAAGCTTCACTGGAAACTCGATGTTACGATGCGAGAAAACGAGTGTCGCATCCGAAGAAATGACGGAGCAGAAATTTTGGCAGGCTTTAGACATATTGCAGTCAATCTGTTGAACAACACGAAAACCTTCAAAACAGGTCTGAAGAGAAAACAAAAGAAAGCCGCTATGAGTACACGCTATCTGGCTGAAGTC
>NZ_JAHHPQ010000639.1:0-3288 GCF_024606245.1 Endozoicomonas sp. SESOKO2 | reverse complement strand
TCTTACTACCGGTAAGTTCAGTTACCGGTAGTAATTAAAAAACTTTAATACCATTAATACCAGTATTATAATACTGGTATTAATGGTTCAGAAACGGGTATGAAATCATGGATAACAAGGCCAACGGCGAGAATCAGAAGGATATTCAGCGTAGAGAGCTTGTTTTCAGAGTTCTGGACGACCTCAAAACCAGAGGCGAACGTATTAATGCCGATAAGCTGGCCCGAATTGCCAAAATGGGGAAACAGACGGTGTTGCCCTATTACAATGAATGGCGCTTTCTGGATGATGCCCAGAAAGAGGTCGATGATGAGCTCCCTGCTGATTTGGTGCGTGTGCTAAAACGCTCACTCATCCAATGGAAACATGATGCAACCGCCTCGCAACGTGATTTTGAAGATCAGGCCAACCAGGAAATTGATGAACTACAACAAGTAGTACAGAAGCTGACTGAGGAAGGAATGAATCTAAAACAGCAGTTGGAGCAGTTGACGGATGAAAATAAGGTGTTACGAGAAAGTGGAGAGAGGCTAAATCAACAACAGTCTGAGCATGAGAAAAGCATCATTCAGTTGAAGGAACAGCTAAACACAGAGATCGAAAAAAATAAGAAGCATGAGGCAGTGATTGCTTCCAGCAAAGAAGAACATACCCAAGCCCTCGCCTCTTTGGAGACAAAGCTTGACAGCCAGTACCAGGCACAAATCAATCACTGGATCAAAACCGTCGACAATGAGCGTCGACTAAGAGCCAATGTTGAATCAAAGCTTGTGAAACAAAAAGAGTCCGGGCTGACTGCCGAAAAGGCGCATAATGAAATCCAATATCGATTGGAAGCCAAGTCCAAAGCTCATCTCGAAGCCTGCGAAGAAAGGAATCATTACAAGGCCATCGTCAAAGAATCAAAGCCACTGCTTCAAGTTATCAAGGAAATAACATTGCTTCTGAACCTCCCTGCCGAGGCCCTTTCCAGCGCAGTGCGGCAGCTATTAGATGCAGAACATAAGGCCCGGCATGATCAGGATGCTATTAAAGAGTGCAGGAAGCAGCAAGCAGCCCTTGAGCTCAAAAACCTGTCATTACAGAAAGAGCTTGATTCAACAAGAACACTGGAGCATGAAGTTGCACGGCTCAAGGGCTATAACGATGCCCTAAAACTCACCATTGAACAAAACAAAGAAAATAAGTCATGAACTTACCTGCTCTTTCAGAACTTCTGAATCTTCCCGGGAGTGACCATCAGTACAACCCATCATCGTTAAGTACTGATATGACAGGCGCTGTCAATGACAGTGAAATTCTTACTCTGTTTTTGAACAAATCCGCAGCTCGTTCTAACGAGACACTCAGACGCTACGAGAGAGAAATCCTGCGTTTCAGCGCCTGGTTATATCAAGATATTGGGGCGAGCTATAAGGAAGTTCGTCTAAAGCATCTTCAGATGTATCTTCATCATATACAAAATCTGCCGGATCGCTGGTTAGAGCAAGGTGTTCTCCCCGGGCAACCCGAAAGAATACTCTTTAAAGCGTCTATCAAACCCGGAAAAAGCACCGATCAGGTGATTGATGTACTCTCATCTTTCTTTTCTTTCCTGGAGAAAAATCGATACACGCTGGGCAATCCCGCTGTTTCTTTGATTCGTTCCGGAGAAAAGCTGGCCCGAGGTACTTCTACTATCCGCTTCTTCCATGAAGAAGAATGGCAACACTTGCTGAATTGCCTCGAGCTACAAACGCAAAGTGAGCACGTATCCAAATCAGAGTCAGCAAGAACACGTTATATCATCATGCTGGGCTACAGCCTCGGGCTTCGAGAGTCTGAAATGACCGAACACAGCTGTAATGATATTCATCCAGGTATTGAGGGAGGCTACTTTCTCAGCATCCTGGGGAAAGGTCGAAAGCGCCGTCAGCTACCACTAAACAATAAGCTCATTGAAGAGATCAGGGCATTCAGACATAGTGTTCAGTGTGAAGGTCTGTCAGGGGACAATTTCCCATTGGCCCCAAGGACGCGCAGAATTCAGGGCAAAATAGGCGGACTTTCCTCCAGAGGTCTGCGTTTCTGGTGGCAAAGTTTTATGGATTTCTGCGCCTCTGAATCAGACAACAGCCAGCAGGCAACCCGATTTAAAGTTATGCCTTTCCATGCTCTGCGACATACTGCACTGACACACCTTGCCCGTCACATGAAGATAGAGGATCTGGCCATTTTTGCGGGCCATGACTCCATCAACACCACCAGCCAGTACTATCACACCGAGGCCAAGAGATTGAAACAAATGACGGAAACTCATTTTCTCTGAATCACCAACAGCCTTAATCCGCTCCTGCTAAAGTTATTGAGAGAGCATCACATGGCCAGGGAAGGACATGAATTTCTGTAAGAGCTGCCGAAAGCCAATCCATGGAAATGGCCTGGAAGCCTTGGGCAGTCACTGGCACCTGCACTGTTTTAATTGTCGAACCTGCAAAAAGCCTCTGCTAAACAAATCATTTGTTGGCTTTAATGGCCGACCTTTCCATCCACGCTGCCTGAAATGCCCCGGATGCCGAAAAACCATCAACGACAGATACATAGAAAACGATGGTATGCCCTGGCATCCGGACTGCTACCAAAAACAGAATAACCCGCTCTGTGCCGTCTGTCGCAAGCCCCTCCATGAATATTATTTAATGGATTTTTGGGGTAATACCTTTTGCGACACACACCAGGACTACACCACTTGCTCAAGTTGCAGTCGGATAGTGTGCAAAAACATCACCGATGGCGGAATGTCCTTCCCGGATGGACTGGTGATTTGCAACCTCTGCAATCTACGCGGCGTAGTCAACCAGGAACAGGGAGACAGAATCATGGAGCAGATGCGCTCTGCCCTATCTTCTGTAGGATTGAATCTACATCAATCCAATACCCCACTAACACTCTGTGGCCGTGATGAACTTCGGGAAGCCAGCCGACATAACTTTCATAATGAAAGGCCGATACTGGGACTAACCCGATGGAGTACCTCTACAACACCCAATGGCCAGGTGATCGCCAGAGAGTTCAACGATATTCTGATTCAAAAGCATTTGCCGGAGGAACATTTTCGAACCGTAGCCATCCATGAGTTAACCCACGCCTGGCTCTTCTATAACAACTATCGTGACCTGCCACTGGAAGTCGAAGAAGGCATGTGTGTCATGATGGAGTACATCTGGTTGAAAAATCAGGCCACAAAAGATGCAGAATTCCGGAGAATAGCCATAGAAACAAGTGACGACCCTATCTACGGTCTCGGTT
>NZ_JAHHPQ010000638.1:0-1658 GCF_024606245.1 Endozoicomonas sp. SESOKO2 | reverse complement strand
GTCCGCAAGCCGGTCATGGAGTCGGGATAATCGACGGCTTTCACGATCCTTCTGATCCACCAGACCGTGATAAAGATCATGGGCCAGTGCCGACAGTGGCTGATCAGCAGTACCCTGCCATTCCAGTGATTGAGACAGTCGATTCTCTATGTGTTTAATGCCTGCTACGTCGGAATTGACTGTTCTGGCAATATGAAAACAATCGTTGGCCAGAGCCTGAATGGCATCGGATCGGGTCTGTCCTGATGACAAAGGTAACTGCCAGCCAGATGCCAGTGCATCCTCCAAACGTTTCATCTGTCTTGAGGGTCTGATAGCTAACGTTTGATATTGCTCTGCTGCCGCTGGATCAACTTCCAACAGATGGGCTATTGCCTGTCGTTGTTGTTCCGGGACATGGGCAACGATCATGGCACAGAGCTTATCCAATGATTCACTAGTCCAAAAAGATGGAAATGGATTTTTATAGGACAGTTCTAATGCTCTAAATCGAGTCTCCTTAAAGGTTGCCGGGTCAAAGGCTCTGGCCAGTGGCCATGGGTTCTGCTGCACACAGGTTCTATCCAACTGCGGGGCACTATTGATGAAGTCATTTAACCGATCCGGGTCAACCGAGGCGGTTTGATGCTCATCCGGTTTCTCATAGGCATCTGGCAGTAGCTGACAACAGGCCACTTTCATAAAATCCCGCACTGACGGATTCTGCCGGGTGCCGTGGGTGATGACACTATTGATGGCCTTGCGCCAGTGGCGGGGCAGCAGCTGTGGTGACTGATCAACCTGCTGAGCCCGCCGGGCAGCCAGTATCAGGTTATTCAACAATCCTTCAGTTAGTTCAGGCAGGGGGTTACAAAGGTCGCCAGGTACGGTTTTAAACGCTTCGTAAAGTTGGTGAAGTGCCTGTTCGGGCAGCTCAGTCAGGGGGATATCATGCTTGTTCCCATTGAT
The DNA here is from genome assembly GCF_024606245.1 of Endozoicomonas sp. SESOKO2. NCBI lineage: Bacteria > Pseudomonadati > Pseudomonadota > Gammaproteobacteria > Oceanospirillales > Endozoicomonadaceae > Endozoicomonas > Endozoicomonas sp. SESOKO2. The sequence continues at coordinate 710 of NZ_JAHHPQ010000638.1, read as the reverse complement.
ATCCCAGATATCGACACCAAAGCATGGTTCTGCTGTGGCAACCATTGAACTGATTACCGAAGATTGAGTTTTTGCAGACTCGGGCCAGAGCAGGGTGACATGAGCTTGAGGGTAGGCCTGTAATTGACCATTGACCAACAGAGGTTGCCCAATAACCAGAGGTTCCAGAAGCCGCTGAAGGTTTGGATTACTTTCCAGTCCTCGCAATACAACTGGCCTGCCAGAGGTTAATGCATCCTGTAACGCACTCTGACGTCGGCCAAAACGTGCCTTTTGTTCCGAGGTGATATGGATATTGTCAAAAAGCTGGCTGAGACTGGTCTGTTCATTAACCTGAATCACCAGGGATGTTTTCTGATTATTATTGATCCAATAGCTTGCCTGAGCAGGTTGCTGATACGTCACGCTGTTAAAGATGGCCCGATCTCTCACGGGGCGCTCATCGTTTTCTGCCAATCCCAAAGTTTCCGGCTGCTGTTTTGGATGAGCTACCTGAAGTCGGGGCTCCAGACCTGTGTTCTCGCGAATCGTTTGCAGTGAACCCAGTAAACGAAACCAGAGTGCCTCGGTGAGGGGAGACGTTACGGTGATGACACCACCCGCCCGAACTTGTTCCAACAGGCAGGTGTTAGGGACTGCATGGCCTTCCGGGGCGATGGCAATCGGGCTCAGCCATTCCCTGATATTACTCTGGTTAATGATGATCGGGT
>NZ_JAHHPQ010000637.1:0-1834 GCF_024606245.1 Endozoicomonas sp. SESOKO2 | reverse complement strand
GCCACAGGGCATGAAACGAATGCGCCCACCCAGCTTCTCCTTGATTTTGCTGAACACCCTTTTATCGGCGAGCTGGTTCAGGCTTTCCAGATAGGCAGGTACTGTTTTGCCCTGGCGCTTCAACTCCATAGTGGTGCGACCGACCTTCATGGCCGTTTTGAAAATAAAGCGTTTAACCGGAGAACTCTTTTGGATCATAGTGTTCACTCCGGTATAAATCTTTTCATAGAAGCGTGGTACGGCACAGACGACTGTTGGCTTTAGCGCTGGCAGTACCTCTGCAATTCTGGTCGGATCTTTGAGGTAACAGTTAACAGCTCCCCGGGTCAGTACATAATAACTCCAGGCCCTTTCAAAAATATGGCTCAGAGGCAAAAATGCAATGGATACATCGGTGTGATCAATATGAATCAGAAGATCGTGTGACTCAAAAGATGCGCCGATGCTGTTGTAATCCAGCATAACGCCTTTTGGTTGACCGGTTGTACCTGAGGTGTAGATCAAAGTGTAGAGGTCGTCCAGAGACTGATTTTCCAGACGTTCCGTCAGTATGTTGGATTCGGCAGGAGCACTGGCCATAAAGTCACTGAAATACAGAGCCTGACTGCAGTTTTTCAGATCAGTCCGGGAGTCAAATACAATGACTTTTTTCAGGCATTCGCACGTGTCCAATAGTTTCAGTGCGCCATCGAACTGCTCCTGTTCGCCGACGAACAACACGGAAATCCCGGCATCTTCAATAATGTAACGAGCCTGCTCAGCGGTATTGGTTGGGTATATGGGCACGGTGACGCAGCGTGTTTGCAGAATGCCCAGATCAGCAATAGTCCATTCAGGAAGGTTCTGCGACCAGATTCCGATATTACTTTGAATGGGCAGGTTATCTTTAAGCAAACAGCGGGAAACACAGTCGATCTTTTCTCCCAGCTGTTGCCAATTCATGGATTGCCATTGATGGTTTTCAGAGAAACGAATAGCCGTTTGACTGGAATGGTTACGTGAGCGCTGACGAATCAGGCTGATAAGGTGCGACGGAGGATGGTCATTCATTGGCAAGCAATATAAATATTATGGAAGTGACTGTTTTTCGCAATTCAAAAAAACGACACCTTCTGCTTATGGCTGATAATATCAAGCATTAAACAGATGGAAGCCAGTCTTCAATGGTTTCGTTTGCGGCGAAGAATACTACAGGAGTATCAATAAATACTATTTGATTTGCATCAGTTTTTCGAAACGCTGACAGTGCAGTTAAGTGCTGATCTCCTGACACGATCTTTATTGAACGGTCTGGTTATCCTTTCAGAGGTCAGGAAGACCCGTTGGGGGTGAAAGGATATCCAGACAGACAGGATGTAAACTTGTCAATGTTTCCAGAATGCTGGAGTAAAGAGTACCAGAACGGTAATAACTTCCAATCTGCCCAGCAGCATTCCCGCGCTCAGTAACCACTTGGCTGTATCAGGCAGCGATGAAAAATTGCCTGCTGGTCCGATGATATCTCCAAGTCCGGGTCCAACGTTGGTGACGGCCGTCATTGCACCGCTTAGGCTGGTGACAAGATCCAGCCCCAGCAGGCTCAAAAGCAGGGTGAGAATGGTGGTCAGAAGTACGAAAAAGAAACAGAAAGCGATCAGGGATCTCAATATGTCGCTGCTGATTTGATGGCCGTTATAACTTTGTACAAAACAGGCCCTGGGATGAGCCAATTGTTTCAGTTGAATCCCCAACAGGCGTGCACCAATCTGAAAACGGAAAACTTTTATTCCGCCTGATGTGGAGCCTGAACAACCGCCAATACCCGTCAGGCAAAGAAACAGGGTGGCTGCAAATC
>NZ_JAHHPQ010000636.1:0-72620 GCF_024606245.1 Endozoicomonas sp. SESOKO2 | reverse complement strand
AGCAAGCCATCCAAGTCTTTATCAAGTGCACCTGCCAGCTCTGGGTAGTAGCGGTATGCCGACGGATAGCCGGGTGAGAATTCCCCGCCAAAAACCTGGACAGAAAAAAATAGCAGACTCGTCAGTAATAAATGGTGTAATCGATTCATAGCACTTTGACTCCTCTGAAAAGCACCTTGAGTAGCAAGTCAGGTATTGCGATACCGCTCGTTATTAATTAGACGCCAGAAGGTTCCGAAGAGTTCATTTATAGGTCAGAGAAATGGACACCCTTGTTAGCAGAATCCGTCTGGTAAGTACTTTGCCAGTGTGCTGGTTGATAATGGGATTATCGGTATCGTCCCTGCAATGATTGAAAGAGAAAACACGTTTGGCTCTTCTATTTTGATTGTCTGGAACTAGTTGCACTTTGTGTTGTCCAAGATGACATTGACAATATTAAATTAAATTCAATTAAACTCAGAGAGGTACAAATTATGCAACCTGTTAATTCCCAATCAACACTGCAACAGAACAGCTCGATCAGGCAGGAGCTATCTGTCCAGTCAACAGAAAGCTCAGGAAGGGCTGAAAACGGAAGGGCTGTAAACAGCTGGTTTGGCGCTATCTATAACGGTTTCTTCCGCGCTATTGGCTACGGAGAAACGGGTACAGTGACTGCTGCAGCAGCGCTTTCGGAAAGGACAATCGCTTCTTCTGTCTCCGGCAGCTCCGCACACACGGGCTCCAAACTGACAGCCGATTCACAACCAGTAAGTCCGATGGAACTAACAGAGGTTTTACCTGCTCTGGCAGAGGCCATAGATGCAAAAGATGCCGCCCGGGTAAAATCATTGCTGGCATCGCTGAAACTGTCATCTCCGGATCAAGCTGCGCAATTAGCCAAAGATAACCTTAAAACCATTTTGCAGGATAATTATCCATCTATTCGTAAAATACCCGAAAAAGAGTACGTAAAGCTGAAAAAGCTTATCGACTCTTTGGTGACCAGCTGTGGCAATGGTGGTAATGCACTGGCGAATTCAGCTCTGAATCTTTTTGTCGTCCGGGGAGATTTGCCACATGCCCAGTATTTTAAAAATAAACATCAGGCAACTCTGGAAGCAAATCATTTTCAGGTAGCCCTCGCTAAACTGGTCCAGAATGAAGCGCCATACACTAAACATACCGACGAACCTCACGGACACTACTTTCATGACCACGGCAAAGCGATACTGGCCCTGGCAAATATGCAAGATCATCAAACCATGGAGATTGCCAGGAAAACGCTCGCTGACGGGCTGGAAAAATGCCTGGGAGACTCCAAATGGCTGCGAAAACTGGACGAAAGAGATTTTGAGGATATTGGGAAGTGTTTTATGGAATTTTTCAAATTCGGCATCAAGGATGCAGAGCTGGCTTACTCCCTCCTGAATCTCTTGGTTACCAGGGGTCATTTCACTTGGGCGGAGAAATGGGCGAATGAATGGGATAAAGAAATTGCATCGGTCAGTATCCGCCTTAACGACAAGGATCTTTGCAAAGCCCTCAGGGATCCATTTTACCGGGGCTCTGTCGTGAAACTGCTAGAACAGGGATATCCCGGGGCAGCTGACCATCAGATAATTAAAGACACCGTTCTGGATATTTTGCAACAAACTCTGGTCGATGTTGATCGCATGGAACCTCACAAGATTGTAGGTTTCGAGAGTTTCATCCGGTGTTATACCTGTCTGCTTTCCGGACCGGTCAAAGACAAATTGTTCCTGCTCAACCCGCTCATTGACTTTTGTGTTCGTGCGGAAAGAATTGAACTGGCAGAAAGGCTGAAAACAATTTTTAAGGTGTGTTACCTTGAGCCACAGGCCTTCGAGAATGCTTGTGAAAAACTGGAGCAGTCTTCAACCGATGAATTACAGAAATCAATGACGCTAAAAGCGTTATCGGATCTGGCCGACCCTACCAAGATCAAGATCGATTAAGCCTTTGGTCTTGATCTTGGGCTGAGCCAATGTCTTGTTGATAGCCAGGGCAACAAAACTGAAAACCCTGGTATTCCGGAGACTTTATTGGCTCGGCTGGCAAGTTCATGACGTGGTACAATCACCGTTCCAAGTGAAAAACTGTAAACCATAGAACAGACAAACCGCACATGACCCCCACGATTGAACTTGCCATAGATCTGATTCAGCGTCCCTCCGTCACTCCCGAAGATGAGGGCTGTCAGGATCTGATGATCAGCCGCCTGGAACCACTGGGTTTCAAAGTAGAGAAACTGCGGTTTGGCGACGTCGAAAACATCTGGCTTCGCAGGGGAGACACTGCGCCGGTACTGGCATTTGCCGGTCATACCGACGTTGTCCCCACGGGTCCTGTAGAAAAGTGGGATAACCCTCCCTTTTCTCCCTTTGTCGATGAAAAAGGCATGTTGCAGGGACGTGGTTCAGCCGATATGAAAGGCAGTCTGGCTGCCATGGTGACAGCCTGTGAGACTTTTGTTGCTGGAAACCCTGACCATAAAGGCTCTATCGCTTTCCTGATTACCAGCGATGAAGAGGGCCCTGCCCGGCATGGAACCGTAAAAGTCATTGAGTACCTGGAAGCCCGTAACGAAAAGATAGACTGGTGCATCGTAGGCGAACCCTCCAGCACCCATCAGGTGGGCGATATCATCAAAAATGGACGCCGCGGCTCAATGCACGGTCACTTGGTAATTCATGGTATTCAAGGACACGTCGCTTACCCACATCTGGCGAGAAACCCGGTTCATGAAGTGGCATTGGCGCTATCAGAGTTGACTGGCGAAGAGTGGGACCAGGGTAATGAGTTCTTCCCGCCCACCAGCTTCCAGATCTGGCATATTCATGCCGGAGAAGGTGCCAGCAATGTGATTCCCGGAAAGTGCGAAGTCAACTTTAACTTCCGTTTTTCTCCCGAAGTCACTGATAAAGCGCTGCAAGAAAGAGTGCTGGCCATTCTGGATAGACATGACCTTGAATACGATATTGAATGGCATGTCAGCGGCCAGCCATTCCTTACCCGCCCCGGTGCACTGGTCAATGCCGCCAAAGCATCCATCAAAGCTGAAACCGGCCTGGATGCTGAGCTGTCGACCTCCGGTGGTACCTCCGATGGCCGCTTCATAGCGCCAACCGGTGCCCAGGTGGTTGAGCTGGGGCCGGTCAATAAAACCATCCATAAAGTAAATGAATGCATCAAAGCCGGTGACCTTAATCATCTCGACAGGATTTATCAGGGCATCCTGAAGCGACTCCTGACGTAAATTTATGCTCCATTTATAACGCTATAACCCTCTATGAATAACATTGAAGATATTGAAATCTATGCCAAAGACCTGAGCCTGGAGATGATCCGGAAATGGCTCAGAGCTCATTTTGATACTCTTGAAGTGCTGAGTAGCGGCAAGAAAGTTCACGACTTTCTGCTGCATGGCGAGGAAGGATCAGCGCCCGTCATGATTGTTGAGGGCGCTGTTGGCAAAGCCTGGACCAGCATCTGGTTCAAAGCCAATAAAACCCCATGGAGTGATGACATGGCCTGTGCCAGAAGCCTGAACCAGTTTGCCAAATGCCGGGTGAGAGCCAATGCGGCCCCCTGGTCAGACGGTGAAGATATGGATGAATGGTGGCAGATGACGGAAACAGGTGAAGAAAGCACAGTTTCCTGGCCAAATGCCCTCTGACATCTTATTGCCGCCAGAGAAGCTACTCAGCATCTCTGGTTTTTACCCATGGCTTTCCCTGTCAGGAAAGAATAATTGCCTTACGGGCGTGCTTTCGATCCGGCAAATATACACTTTCTTCTTTGCGCCACTGCCTCTATTCAAGCTAGAATCCACCGGTAGCCATTTACCCTCTTGATTTCAGGCCGCAGCCAGCCCAATGCACAAACCCAATACTCTCAGTCGCGTTTTGTTTCATAGCTTGAGAAAGCTGTTATTCATCTGGGTCAGAACAACAGTTCATAACAACACTACAGAAAGTCTTGGGATTCAACCAGACAAGACTGTCTGCTACGTACTTCGTAACCGCTCCCTGTCTGATCTGATGGTGGTTGAGCAGGAGTGTCGAAAAGCCGGTCTTCCTCGTCCCTATGCGTTTATTCACAAAGAGTGCAAGAACGGTGATCAAGCCTATTTTTACCTGACTCAACAACGAGGTGTTTTGCTTCAGCGAGAGCATCCGGAAACGGCAGATACACTGGCAAACCTGCTCAAGGAAACCGAGGAGCATCCCGACCGGGACGTACAGTTGGTTCCTGTTAGTATTTTCTGGGGACGGGCTCCGGATAAAGAGCAGTCCGCCCTGAAACTCCTTTTTGACTGGAACTTCAGTCTGGGAGGGCGCTTCAGAAAGTTTATGGCCATCCTGCTTCATGGCAGACAGACCATGGTTCACTTTAACCCGGCCATGTCCCTGAGAGACATGGTGGATGAAGGTCAGGAACATACCCGCACACTACGCAAGGTGGGTCGAATTCTCAGGGTACACTTTCGTCAGCTCAGGGAGTCTGTCATTGGTCCTGATCTCTCTCACCGGAGAATACTGGTCAATGGTCTGCTCCATACTCCACAGATTCGCAAAGCCATAGAGACCGAAGCCGCCGCCCAGGAAATTACCCTGATTGAGGCTGAAAACAAGGCTCGGCAGTACGCCAATGAAATCGCATCTGACTATTCTTATCCGGTCCTCAGATTCCTGGATATTCTATTGACCTGGTTCTGGAACAAACTCTACGACGGCCTGTCGATCAATAACATTGAACCGATCAAAGCACTTTCCCGGAAGCACAGTATTGTATACGTGCCCTGTCACCGCAGCCATATCGACTACCTGCTGCTTTCCTATGCTCTTTACTATGAGGGACTGACGCCTCCCCATATTGCTGCCGGTATCAACCTGAATATGCCCATCGTGGGTACCATTCTCCGTAAAGGTGGGGCTTTCTTCATGAGAAGAACCTTCAGAGGCAACCCCCTTTACAGTGCCGTCTTTCATGAATACATGCATACCCTGTCCAGTCGCGGATTCCCCATTGAATATTTTGTTGAGGGCGGCCGCTCCAGAACCGGTCGGACTCTGAACCCGAAAACCGGCATGCTCTCTATCAGCATGAGAAGCTACCTTAGAGATAATCGCAAGCCCATAGTGTTTGTGCCGGTTTATATTGGTTATGAGAAGTTGCTGGAAGTCAGCACTTACATGAGTGAACTAAGGGGCAAAAGTAAGAAAAAAGAGTCCCCTCTGGACGTTGTGCGAACACTGGCAGCATTGAAGGATCAGTTTGGCAAAGCCTGGATCAACTTTGGCAACCCTGTCAGCATGGGTGAATTCATGGATAAGGAAGTTCCTCAATGGCAGGAAGATCAGTCTGAAGGCTTTAAACCAAAGTGGTTAAAGCAAGCGACCAATACTCTGGCATTCAAAATTGCCAGCGAGATCAACTCAGCTGCTGTCATCAACCCGGTTAACCTGGTCGCCATGGCCCTGCTTTCATCGCCTCGTCATGCCCTGGGTGAACAGGAGTTGGTATTGCTGATAGAGATCTATCAGCGGCTGCTCAGCAAATCCCCCTACAGCGACAAGACCGTTATTACTGATATGGATGGCTATGGCGTCATCCGCTATGCGGAGAAGCTGGATTTACTCAATAAATTCAGTGATTCTCTGGGTGATGTCTACAGCCTTGACGAAAAGACCGCTGTCATGATGACCTATTACCGGAATAACGTACTGCATATGTTTGCCGTGCCTTCCCTGCTCAGTTGTCTGTTTATTAATAACAGCGCCATGACGCAGAGAGAAATTTTCCGGGTCTGCTCCATTTTGTACCCTTATCTTAAATCTGAACTCTTTCTGAAGTGGAGCAAAAGAAGTTTCCTGAAAGTGGTCGTCAAATGGCTGGAAACATTGGAAAGCGAAGGCCTGATTATCAGCGACCATGACGGCTACTACCGTCAGCCTGAGTACAGTTCAGCTCAGTTTGTCACTCTGACAGTGCTTTCCCGTGCCATTGCCCAGACGCTCGAGCGCTTTTTCATGGTCATCAGCCTGCTGATCAGTAATGACAATGGCAACATTAAACAGGAGACACTGGAAAACCAGAGTCGAGTCCTGGCTCAGAGGCTGTCCATTATCCACGGGTTGAATGCTCCCGAGTTCTTTGACAAAGCTCTGTTCAAAAACTTTATCGAGCAATTACGGCTCAATAACGTAGTGGAGATTACCCAGACTAACAAACTCAACTTTGGCGATGAAGTCAAAATGGTCGCCGATGAAGCCTTCAAGGTTCTGACCAGCGAAGTCCGCCACAGCATACTGCAAACCACCAAAACACAACCTACTCCTATCAAAGAGCATTAACTCACTGCCGTTACAGCGCCCGTGCAGACGCCATCTTTCACCATCGGATTTAGCGGATATTGAAAGATGGCGGTCGCTGGATACTTAATTCACAACCTTTACTCAAATGCCTTAAGAGCATGGATATCGTACCTGCATGCCTTCCCTTGCAGTTTGTAGGTGGGCGAAGCATTGCCCAATTCCGGTGATAGCCTGGGCCTTTTAATCACTACCCGGTATCGGGCCAGTTTCAGCGCAGGCTCAAGCAGCTCATCTGCATCAGGATCACCCGATAATAACGCCTGAAAGATTTTCATTTCCTTTTTAACTTGTGCCGATTTCCCTTTATGCGGAAACATGGGGTCCAGATAGACGACATCGAACTGTTTTCCAGCGGACATACTCGACTCCATTGCACGACGACTGTCTTGTTTAATCAACAGCATACGTCCGGCAATCTCCGAGACCTCCCGATCTTCCATCGCCCTTCTGATACCGTCTTCCAGCAAAGCGGCGATGACGGGAGAACGCTCAATGATGGTCACCTTGCAACCCAGCGAGGCCAGCACGAATGCGTCTCGACCAAGCCCTCCTGTGGCATCCAGCACATGAGGTTTGACACCTTTATTCAAGCCCACCGCTTTGGCTATATCCTGGCTTTTCCCGCCGCCGAACTTTCTTCTATGGCCCGCCTTGCCACCCACAAAGTCAACACTGATGGGGTTTTCCTTGCCATTAGCCCGCTTCAGGGAAAGACGATCATCTTCAAAACCAAGAAGAAGTTGATCTTCCTCACAGCCAGCTGGATTCATAATAAGACAGGTTTCATCCATTGCACGAAGCAGCGTATCAAGATAGGCCTGCTTATCAGGATCCGGATGATTTTGTACTACGACAGAACTGGCCATTCGCCTTTTGCTCACAACATGTTGAGGTAGGTTGAATTTTATCACTGGGGAAGCATTTGAAAACCTCGAATCACTTCTCCCGGGAACCCGTCGGAAGCAGTCTTTAGAGCATGAATTTCAGTAAAGCGAGCCCAGAGCCCCTTGCCTTCTTGACATGAGTTTGAAAGGCCGCCAGACCCATTTTTTGAAACTGCAAACCACAAACAAAAACAGCAGATTCATGGTCTGCTGTTTTTATTTGTGGTTTAGACATTCATTCCAGCATCAATCAGGCTGAGCTACCATCCTCAGGTAAGGCTTCAGTGTCATCCAACCTTCCGGGAATTGCTTTCTGGCTTCTTCTTCCGTAACCGAAGGTGGAATGATCACATCCTCACCAGGCTGCCAATTCACTGGCGTAGCCACGCTGCAACGGCTGGTTAGCTGAATAGAATCCAGTGAGCGAAGGATCTCATCAAAATTTCTGCCAGTGGTCATTGGATAGGTCATCATCAGTTTAATCTGCTTGTCAGGCCCAATGATAAACACGGTTCTTACCGTAGCATTGGTGGCAGCTGTTCTCCCTTCTGAGGTATCTCCAGCGTCAGCAGGCAACATATTGTATAGCTTCGCTACGTTAAGGTCCGTATCGCCAATCATTGGGTACTGGGGCAGGTACCCCTGGGTTTCCTCAATGTCTCTGGCCCAGCGTTCATGATCATCAACAGGATCCACACTCAGGCCAATGAGCTTACAATTGCGTCTTTCGAACTCTGGTTGCAGTCGAGCCATATAGCCAAGCTCTGTCGTACAAACGGGTGTAAAGTCTTTTGGATGGGAGAATAAGATGGCCCAGGAATCACCTATCCAGTCATGAAAGTGGATGGAGCCTTGGGTAGTTTGAGCCGCAAAATCAGGGGCAACGTCATTAATTCTCAGAGTCATGTCAATTCCTCAGGGAGCAATCTCGGGTCATGAGTCGATGTCTCAGCGCTGTCGATGAAAAAATGTTCTCATTATGATCAGTCTGAAACAGACACAGTCTTGTCCGAAAAGTGTGGAATTACAATTTTTGGCAGAAAACGCAGACTTCCCAGCAGATCAATGCTGTGTCAAATAACGCAATGAATGGCGCTGAGGACCGCTGTGATGTTGCGCAAAATCCTTGCCTGACACCGCGCAGGAGCTGCACATCACGTGCAGGTGATTTGGCTTAATACTTTAGACGTCAAACCACACTTTTGACCTTCTTGACCTGAACATTGATGCCAACAGTTTCCTCTGTTTTGAACCGTTCATAGACGAATTCGTTCACGCTAACCTCGCAGCCATATACACTAAAGTCAACGACCTGACTGCTGCCACGGTTCCAGACCCTCAGTGTGGAATCACTGTGTTTTTCGATGTTCCATTGGTGGAATCCTGAATAGTCTTGCGTTTCCGCCTCATTTACAAAATGCTGGAAGCGAGCGGCACCATCAACCTTCAACGCCCTGCAAATCTGCTCAAAGGAAAGTATTGGGTCGTATCCATGATCGATAGAGTTCTGTGCAAGAATGAAATCAAACCGTTCTTGCCCGAACAGGTCAGCCGTTTTCTCTGCTACACCAAAAACCAGGTCGTAGCCGCGCTCAAGACCGTAGATATCCATCAATGTGTTGTAGGCACATGCCAGTGGGTCAGCGGCTATTATGTCCAGCTTTTGCTGGTTGAGGAGACGCCCAACCGCTGGCTTCAGCGCACAGCCCATATCGAGGATTTCTATATGACCTTCTGCATTTCCGGGTAATGAGTCCTCATATTGAAAAGGAAAGTCCAGCAGAAACTCTTTTCGGAAGTCTTCATGATGAGCCGCAAGCATATTCCTGGAAAGGCCATCCCACCAAAAACGCAACTCGTCTTCAACACCAGACGCCCATTCCTGTGCCTCAATTCCGTGTTTGTCGCATTCAATTAGAACGCTTTGTGTGAGGCTCTTTAAGGAGGATAGTAGCAAGCGTTCACAAAACCTGTTCCAGTGATCTCTGGAGCGGTACTTTTCAAGTTCGACGGCGAGGTCTGGAGAAGTATCGGAATGCTCGCTCGGTTTCACAACCTGGTATGTCTGGCGGCGAAATACTTTATTGATGCCCTGACGAATACTGCTCATTCAAATCTCCTGGTTTTAGGACAGTGAGTAGGAGCTGAACCAATTCTTCAACTGTGCTGGCACTGATCTTTCGTACTTAACCGTATACCCAAGTGCAGTAGTCCGTCCTATGAAAAAGTGCTTTCATTCAGATCAGTCTGAAACAGACGCAGTCTTTTCTGAACAGTCCCCAATTACGATTAATAAGAAGTAAAGCCTGTTTACACAAATGATCAACTGGAATTTACAGGCAGAAGAAGCCACTTTTTAATAACAAAAAAGTGAGTATTCAGTAGATAAACTCACCCATACGGCAGGATAGATGGCTGTGCCTTTAGCCATAACCATACTGATGGTCAGAACATCATAACAGCCATCAGTACAGCAACGAGAGCAAAGCGATAGATCACGAAAGGCATCAATCCGATTCGATTGATAAATGACAGAAAGAGATGCATACAGATCCAGGCGCTGACACCTGCTATCAGGGCACCAGAGAACAGTATGCCCCAGTCGACCGGCTCTGTGGATTTAATCAGATCCAGTGTCAGAAGCAGCCCCGCCCCCAGTATGACCGGAATGGATAACAAAAATGAAAAGCGGGCTGCCGCCTCACGAGTCAAGCCGAGCATCAGGCCAGCTGTTATAGTAATACCTGAGCGAGACGTTCCCGGAATCAAGGCAATAGCCTGAGCAAAGCCAATGATCATAGCCTGACGGAAGTTCAACGTTTCAATAGGCTGTATTTTTTTCCCTTTATAGTCAGCCCAACCCAGAAGAGCACCAAAAATCATGGTTGTTCCTGCAATGACAGCAATGCTGCGCATAGCCTCATCAAGACCCACAGACTTCAGGGCAAAACCAAACAGAACCGCTGGCAAGGTCGCAGAAATCAGGTACCAACCCAGACGACTGTTCACCGTTGAGCCTTTACCTGCCACAGAGCCCAGCCAGTCCAGGGCAATTCTGATCAAATCCTGACGAAAATAGACCACAACTGCGATCAATGTGCCAATATGAACAGCCACATCAAATGCCAGCCCCTGATCCGTCCAACCCAACAACTGCGCAGGCAATATCAGATGAGCAGAACTGGAAATTGGCAGAAACTCTGTCAGGCCCTGAAGCAGAGCAAGAATGATTACCTGAAGGCTATCCACGATAGCATCCCTCCCTTACCGGGTAATATCAGCACATATCGGCTTCAAAGAATGGTTAACAAAGAAAAGGCATTTCAGCGTTCACTTTTCTTGAGAGCAACTTTATCCCTGAGATAGACAGGTCTGGCCTGCTCAGCAGGCACTGCAAATCCTTCGTTAAAATCAGCCGCAGCCAGAATAGCGATATCTGCCGCTCTGGGATAAGCCTCGGGAAAACACTTCACCACTTTTGCTGCCAGCAAGTCTTCGAACTGCCAACCCGTTCCCATTCCCAGCCAGTTCTCTTCGCCATCGGGCACGAGCACTTGCTCTGGAGCAATAACGCTCTCTTCAATCACTGGCCTCATCAATCCATTTTCTTCCTTGAAAGCACCCCAATAAACTTCCCCCATGCGGGCATCAATAGATGCCAGTACAGCGTTTGACTGATGCACTCTGAAGCCTTCCTGTGCCAAGGCTCTCAGGGTTGACACTGCAACAACCGGTTTGTCCGTGGCAAACGCTAACCCCTGCACCATGGCAGTCGCTATTCTGAGACCTGTAAAAGCACCAGGCCCACGACCAAAAGCCATGGCATCCAGATCAAACAGGCTGACGCCCTGCTTTTTCAAAAGATTGTCAACCATTCCCAAAAGCTCACGGCTGTGCCTTCTGGGTAACAACTCAAAATGCTCAACAATCTCACCGTCCAGATTCAGTGCAACTGAACAGGCTTCTGTAGCGCTATCAAGAGCCAGGATTTTCATCGTTGTATCTCTATAGAGAGGAGGGGTATCTCACACATTCAAAAGCAGGCCGTATCATTGCCCGCTAATGCGAAAGTCTCTTGAAAACGTAAAAAAGGACGCATAGTCGTCCTTTTTTCTACGGTTAGCATCTGGAGATGCCAGACAACAAAGCTTATCAGGCAGCCGAAGACTTAAGGGCACTGATCACTTTGGCCTTGATATCATTAACGCTGCCTACACCCTCAACACGGGTATAGCGGGTCTGTCCTTCAATGTTCTCGTAGAAGCTGATCAGAGGGGCGGTCTGATCGTGGTAAACTCCAAGACGCTTGCGGACGGTCTCTTCAATATCGTCATCACGCTGAATCAGGTCTTCACCCGTTACATCATCTTTACCTTCAACCTTTGGTGGGTTGTAGACAACGTGATAGGTACGGCCACTGTCAGGGTGCACACGTCTTCCTGCCATGCGTTGAACAATTTCTTCATCTTCAACGGCAATTTCGATCACATGATCAATATCTACACCGGCATCACGAAGTGCTTCAGCCTGTGGGATGGTCCTGGGGAAGCCATCAAACAGGAAACCTTTGGCACAATCGTCTTTGCCGATACGTTCTTTAACCAGCTCAATGATGATTTGATCTGAGACCAAAGACCCGGAATCCATAACCGCCTTTACTTTAAGACCTAGCTCGGTACCATCCTTGATTGCTGCGCGCAGCATGTCGCCGGTAGAGATCTGGGGGATACCAAACTCTTCCATGATAAACTGGGCTTGCGTACCTTTTCCGGCACCCGGGGCACCCAACAGAATCACTCTCATGAACAGGCTCCTGTCTGTCAAGACCCACTGCTCGAGCCTTGTTATGACGATTTTAAAAGGCACAAAGGATATACACAGAGTCACTGCGTTACAAGTTGATACAGGAAAATTCTAACCTCCATATACCCATCACCAAGATAAACGAGGTTAAGTCACAACTATGAAATTTCTGCATCCGCTGGCCGATACAGTCATCAGAACGCCCATTCTGAAGAGAAGCAGACATGAGAAGGTCATACAGAGTAAAGATAGTGTCCATAATGGCTATGACCCTACTGGCTGTGACCTTGCCGGTCACCACTTTGGCACTTCCTAACGCTAAAATCATGGGACATCGCTGGCTACTATCCGCTATAAAGAGTAACCGACCGCCTTCCGGCTATCTTACTCTCGACAACTGTAAGATAAGCAAGAACATTGGCGACCTGCCCGTTGACAAGCGCACTTACAGAGTTTCATTTAACGAAAATTTTTCCTACGATCCTGCCAGTGGCAGCATCTCAACCATCATGAACAGGCTCTACCAACAGACCCTCAACCTGGGTGGAACCCCTGTTCTTATCAGTAAACCTGCCACCATTATCCTGACCAGCAGGCCCCAGAGAGAATCAGTCACTTACCAGATCGTCATCACTCATAATGAGAGAACCATGATGCAGCTCTATGAATGCCCCT
Source organism: Endozoicomonas sp. SESOKO2 (assembly GCF_024606245.1). Classification (NCBI taxonomy): domain Bacteria; kingdom Pseudomonadati; phylum Pseudomonadota; class Gammaproteobacteria; order Oceanospirillales; family Endozoicomonadaceae; genus Endozoicomonas; species Endozoicomonas sp. SESOKO2. Next base: position 59,875 of record NZ_JAHHPQ010000636.1, on the reverse strand, counting down.
GGAGTAAAGCGGTCTACTTGTGGAAACCCGAAAGAGGTAGTCTTTTCAATTAATTAAAGATTTAACGGATCATCAGTTTGACGACATCAGCATCAGCTTCACGGCTTTCTCCCGCCTGGTGAAGCTTCTCCAGATAGCTCTCCCAGTATTTTTCCTGATTGACGCAAAGATCGTAGAGATAGCCCCAGTCGTAGATGCCACTGTCATGACCATCATTAAAGTGAATTTTAATCGCATAATGGCCCACCCTTTCTATGCTGATGATCTGAACCTGCTTTTTACCCCTTTGCAGCACTGGATTACCATGCCCCCTGACCTCGGCAGAAGGACTGTGGACGCGAAGCATCTCGCTACTGAGTTGATATGTCTCATCTGCACTGTAATTCAACTCGAGTCGTTGGGATTGCTTGTGAAAGTTCAATGCTTCCGGGATTTTTTGCTGCATGCTGAAAGTCTCTGCTTTAGTTGAACGACTGGCTTAACGCAGTCTACATCAGAGTCCTCTGTAGGGGACAAATTTGAGACACAACTTGATATGAAAGGGTGAATAGGTGTCCGATGGTAGTTAGAGTCTTGCTTCCTTGTTAGTTGCGCTTACATCAATGTTTTGAACTTTCCATCTGTAAACCATTCAAAGAGTTGAAGGACATCTTTGTTGAATGCCCTTCAAACCAACATCCTTGTGATCGAGGATACTACTAAATTAACGAAAGGAACTTAACATGAACGTAAATAACACGCCCAGCGCTGCTGCTGGGCAGACTTACTCAGTCTCGCCACAGCCTGTTCAAGCTCAAGGTAATTGTTTCGGTAAGGTTGTCGTCTGTGATGATGGCAGCGCGAAAATCTATTGCCCGAAATCCGATGGATCATCGGAAGAAAAGGCCACCGTTTTTCGTGATAGCCCAATCAGGTCAGCTACCTTCAGCGCCGATGGTACCCAAGTCCTGATGACCAGTCAGGATGGAACAACGAGAACCTTTGGTCGTGATGCCGATGGGGTATTCTTCGAACAAGGCACCTCTATGAAGAAGTGATCAACTACGCTGCTTTCAGTACCACTGGCTGCCAGCTGTTGACTGCAAGTAGCGATAAAACGTTGAAAATCACTGAACTATGAGTGACAGTCAAGCGGCCTCCGACAGAGTTGGAGGCCTATTGGCTGACATCCTCAATATAACAACAATCCATTCCCAGGCAAGCTACAACCCACCCCTGAATGATCGACATAAAACCAGAGGAGACATTAACCCTTTTATTCAGGATAATGGCGAGTCATTACCTAACCAATAATTACGCCCAAGGATTTTATCTCAGGCATGAACAACCTACAGACACCTAATGACTTATACCATAACCCTTACCCTGACGACGAAATTGATCTTTTTGAGCTTGTAGAAAAACTATTTGCCCAAAAATGGCTGATTATAGCGATTACCACTTTAGCAACAGCCATTGCTGTGGTTACAGCCTTTAAGCTTCCTGTAAGCTACACAACTGAAGCCGTCTTAAACGAACCCTCTTCTGCAGATATTGCAGCCTGGAACAGTAATGTGTTCTTAATTGCTTCAAATAGTAATAACAGTGGCTCGGGGTACCTTTCGACTGAAGAAGCCTATCAGCTGTATATGAAGTATTTAACCAGTCCTGCTGCAAGACGTTATGCTTTCCAGGAGTCATCGCTTGCGGATAATACTTCCACACCCGATCCTGAAATGCTTGCAGCGCAATATCAGGCATTCTCTAACAACTTAGCCATCACAACGGACAAGGGGGACAGTCGAACGAAAATTCGATATAGCTCTCACAGCCCTGAAGAATCAGCATCAATCGTCAATGAAATTCTTTTGCCATACGCTCAGGACCGATTTTTAAACCATATGAATGAGAACTTTCAAGCACAGATTGACATAAAGAAAAAACAGATCATAAGCCATATCAATCGTCTGGAATCAAACTTCATATCCTACAACAAACTGCGCCTGACAGAACTGAGAGAAGCTTTAGCCCAGGCACAAGCCGCCGGGATTACTGAACTTCGGACCAGTGAAGTGAATGCAACCATTCTTGATGGAGCCCCTTACCTGCTGGGTGAGAAGCTTCTGAAGTCGAGAGTTGACGCGATCAATAACAGAATTGAGAAGTATCGCTTTTACAGCATTCCCGAAACAGAAAATAGCACAGAAAAACCCTATATCAGAGGTGTATCCGGTCGTGTTTACCAGCTGGAACAATTAGAAAAACTGGACCCGGACTTTTCTTCCATGATTCCAGCCAAGATAGAGCAACCTGCGGTCATGCCAGCTTCGCCCTCTAAACCCAATAAAAAGCTTATTGTCGTTTTAGGCGCTATGTTAGGTCTGATGGCCGGAGTCTTCCTTGCCCTGATCAGGATAGCTCTCAAAAGCAGAGAAGAGAGAAAGCGAGCTGCCGACCATAACGTCCCGAGTATGGTCGGCTAAAAGGTCAGAGGATATAGCGACTCAGATCTTCGTCCTGAACCAACTCACCCAGATGCTCGTTAACATAAGCAGCATCAATCAACAGCGGTGATTCGCTGTGCTTGTGAGAGAGGTCTGCTGCACTGTAGGAGATCTCTTCCAGCAGACGCTCAATAACAGTGTGTAGACGACGGGCACCGATATTCTCGGTGTTCTCGTTGACTGTCCAGGCCACTTCCGCAATTCGGGCAATACCATCTTCAGCAAAGGTAATATTGAGTTCTTCTGTCTTCATCAGAGCCTGATATTGCTTCGTCAGGGATGCATTCGGCTCAGTCAGGATACGAACAAAGTCTCTGGTGGTAAGTGCCTTCAATTCAACACGAATAGGCAGGCGGCCCTGCAGTTCCGGAATCAGATCAGATGGCTTGGCAAGATGAAACGCCCCTGAAGCCATGAACAAAATGTGATCCGTTTTGATCATACCGTACTTGGTGGAAACGGTGCAGCCTTCGATCAATGGCAACAGATCCCGCTGAACACCTTCACGGGAAACATCAGCATTTGAGCTGGAAGAGCGCTTGGCCACCTTATCAATTTCATCGATGAAAACAATGCCATTCTGCTCAACAGATTCTATCGCTCTGGTTTTGAGTTCATCTTCATTGACCAGTTTCGCAGCTTCTTCGTCCTGAACCAGTTTCAAAGCGTCCTTGACTTTTAGCTTGCGCTTTTTCTGCTTTCCAGAATTCAGATTTGAGAACATATTCTGCAGCTGGCTGGTCATTTCTTCCATGCCGGGAGGTGCCATAATTTCCACACCCATGGCTGCTTCGCGAACATCAATCTCGATCTCTTTGTCATCCAGCTGGCCTTCACGCAGCTTCTTGCGGAACACCTGACGGGTTGTATTATCCTGAGGCTTTTCGGCGTCCTCCGAGAAGGAGCGGGGAGGCGGCAGTAAGGCATCCAGTATTCTTTCTTCTGTCGCATCGAGAGCACGATCTTTTACTCTCTCAACTTCCTGCTCACGCAGCATTTTTATAGCTGCATCCATCAGATCCCTGATAATAGATTCAACATCACGGCCAACATAACCCACTTCTGTAAACTTGGTTGCCTCGACCTTGATAAAAGGCGCATTAGCCAGTTTAGCCAGACGGCGAGCGACTTCAGTCTTACCCACGCCGGTAGGACCAATCATCAGAATATTCTTGGGAGTGATTTCATTTCGCAGCTCTTCATCCAGCTGCATACGACGCCAGCGATTGCGAAGAGCAATGGCTACGGCTCGCTTGGCATCATCCTGGCCAATAATATGTTTATTCAGTTCGTGAACGATTTCACGAGGGGTCATATTTGACATGTCACAAACTCTGTAAACGAAAGATCAGCAAACTCACCATTTAAACACTGTCAGCGAGAAGCCATATTGTAACTGACTTCTGCTTTTCAGCCTTTTGGTCAAGACTGCTCTATCTTGATTTCTTCGATAACCCGGTTCTGGTTGGTATAGACACAGACATCTGCAGCTATTTCCAGACTTTTCTCTACGATATCTTTCGCGCCCAAATCAGTATTCTGATAAAGCGCTTTGGCAGCAGACTGAGCAAAGAATCCACCCGAGCCAATGGCCAGAATGCCATCATCAGTGACCATAACGTCACCATTGCCGGTAATGACCAGAGATGCTTTAGCATCAGCTACAATCAACATGGCCTCCAGACGCTGCAATGTCCTGTCGGTACGCCATTCTTTCGCCAGTTCAACGGCTGCTTTTTCCAGACGCCCATGATGCTTTTCCAACTGGGCTTCAAAACGTTCAAAAAGAGTAAATGCGTCTGCTGTGCCACCGGCAAAGCCAGCTATCACTTTACCTTTAAACAGGCGACGCACCTTGTGGGCATTACCCTTAATGACGGCGTTACCCAGTGAAACCTGACCATCACCGCCTACGACCACACTATCGTTTCGACGTACGGACAGAATGGTGGTGCCACGATACTGTTCCAAGGTAGGCTCCTTTTAGCATTTTGCTTGATTCGTCACTTAATATTGGGGAGAAGACAGAATTATCAAGGGGGCGGCCCGGAAAAACTTTCCATACCGCATTGTGAGTAACTAACCAGTTGGTGATGAGTGTAATTTTCGCACTTGGCACTCTGTTACCGCATATCAAAGCATTTCAGGATAAAGGAGTAGTCAAACGCTATATCCTGTATCCACTCGTAACGCCTGCTGGCACCGGCATGGCCTGCATGCATTTTCATATTAAGGATCAGAGGGTTGTCATCGGTTTTCAACGCCCTGAGTTTGGCCACCATCTTGGTCGGCTCCCAGTAAGTGACCTGCTCATCGGATATCCCCGAGTTGTAGAGCGCAGGCGGATAGTTCCCGGCCTCTATATTGTCGTAGGGAGAGTAGCCAGAGATGTAGTCAAAGTCTTCTTTACTCGTTATCGGGTTACCCCACTCTTCCCACTCTGGCGCAGTCAGGGGCAAAGATGCATCACTGATCGTATTGATCACATCAACAAAAGCCACATCGGCAACAACACAACCAAACAGATCAGGTCTCATATTGGTGACAGCCCCCATTAGCAAGCCGCCCGCGCTGCCACCATTGATAGCAATCTGGCCTTTGCTTGTATAGTTACGATGAATCAGGTACTCACAGCAATCGATGAAATCGTTAAAGGTGTTCATTTTATGCTGCATTTTACCATTGAGATACCAGTCATACCCCTTGTCATCGCCACCTCTGATATGAGCAATGGCATAGACAAAACCACGATCAATCAGGCTGAATTTAGGCGAAGAAAAACCTGCCGACATTCCATGACCATAAGAACCATAACCATAGACCATGGTCTTGTTGCTACCATCCAGCTTAGTGCCTTTCTTGTAGATAATGGTCAGTGGCACTTGCTCACCATCCCGAGCCGGGGCGAACTCTCTCTTCACTTCATAGAGCGAGGCATTAAAATTCGGAACATCCTTGCGATAAACTTCTGTCAAAGCGCCATTTTCCAGATTCAGCTCAAACACTGTGTTTGGCGATATAGGTGAATCATAATCAAGCCTGACAACGGTCGCCTGATGATCCCAGTCACCATAAAACTCCAGACAATGAGCCTCCTCAGGCATGGAGATGATTGAGAAGGTTCCGGAATCCATATCCATCACAGCCACTTCGTCGAGCACTTTCTGGTTATTTTTGCGTTCAACAATCAGAAAGTGGCTGTAGAAGTGGATACTGCTCAGGCACAGGCCCTTCTGCTCCGCAATGAAGTCCTGCCAGTTTTCCTGAGCCCACTTTTCATGAGCTACAGGCATTTCATCGGCTATCGGCATGTGAGGAGCTGCCGGACACTTCATGACTTTGAAGTCATTGGCTTCATCCTGATTGGTCAGAATGTAGAAGTCCCCCCTGTAATGCTCCAGGGAGAAAGAGACATCGTTCTCACCCACAGCAAACTTTTCAAACTGATCAGAATTCCGTCCAGCCACATACACGACATGAGTAGAACCACTATCCAGATGAATCATGAAATACTCACGATCATTGGTTCGGGATAACGATAAAAACATACTGTCGTATTCTTCCGGTTTGGAATAGATTAACTCCTTTTCAGTAACGCCCTTGTGAATATCGACTTTGTACACGTCACGACCACGACCCGACTCATCCCGCTCAACAATGTACAGATGCTCATTGCCATGCCAAAGAAAAGACCCGGTACTGTTTTGAAACTCCCATTTCAGATCTTGCCCCGTCTCCAGATCCCGAACCCGGATGGTTCTCTCCATTGAACCGGTCAGATTGAAACTGTAGGCAAAATGAGTCTGCTTGAGGTTAGTGCCTGAAGCACCGAAAATATAAAGTTCTTTACCTTCTGCTTCCTTGTTTACATCAAAGTAGACTTCTTCGTGAGCTTTTCTTGAGCCTTTCTTGCGACAAAGAATCGGATAGTCCCTGCCTTTTTCTTCCCTTGTGTAATAGAAAAAAGCACCTTCTTTGACCGGCCAAGATTCATCATCTTCCCTGATACGAGACAGAACTTCACCGTAGAGGTTTTCTTCAACCTCCTTGTAGCCTTTCATCCACTCATCTTTATAGGCATTTTCAGACCGGATGTACTCAAGAACCGCTGGATTATCAAAATCCAGATCACCGGCAATAAACTTCTGCCAGTTTCTATCTCTCAGCCAGTGGTAGTCATCCACCCTGCTAATACCATGTTGAACGATTTCATGGGCTATTTTTTGGGCTACCGGTGCTTTCATACTTACCACCTGATTGATTTTTCTTCGCTCAAGGCACTGTATCATTCAAGAATAAAAAGTGAATCCAGCTATTTCATTCTCAGCAACAGACCATCAATTTTGAAATCAGCCAGCACCTGCTTTGCCTGATCAATACTTTCTGATGTTTCAAAAGGCCCCAGCTGAACCCTGTGCCATGACTCCCCTGCCCCCACGGTCACCTTGACGACTCTGGGTTCCTGGCCTGCCAACAGCAACTGAGCCTTGAGGCGTTCGGCATCTTTGGCACTTCGGAATGAACCTGCCTGTAACAAATACTTTACACCGGGCTTTGTGGTTGTTTGCGCTTCAGACACGGATTTTGAACCAGTTTTTTCACTGGCCGCTACTGTCGGCGGCGACTGCCGCTCAACAGGTTCAGGCAGAATGACTTCCTGTTCGGGCAGCACGGTATAAAAATCAAAGACCGGTTCCGGACTTTTCTTATCGGGCTGAGCCGCTTCAGCGGACTTGGCAGGCGCATTAACGGAAACAGGAGCCGGTGTCAGATTGATCAGGAAAGCCACAAAAAAGCCAGCCGCAAAACCGGTGACCAGCCAGATCCAGCCTGGCAGCTTTGACTGTTGACTGGATTTCTTTTTCGAAGCGGCCTTGCTGGCGCCTCTTTTTGGTGGAGTACGGGTGCTCATATGTCTGATGCAAAATCTACTTCAAAAGGGAAAAACAAGAGACTCATCCTCACCCATGAACCGGAGTTTTGCACAATATCCTTTTTAAGAAGACGATTTTCACGAACAAGGTCATATTACCACGGATACCCTCTGTTACCATGCAATCACGGCACTTGTGACTTTAGATCTGGTCTTTATGGCCAATCCCAAGCTGAAAACGGGACATTTCAAAACGGTAGAAGAAGGTCATTGCAGAGCGGAGTTGACAGTGGAGCGCACAAAGAAACTGTCTTACCGTTAATCTCTGCTACTCTGTGCTATTCACTCACATTGATTGGAGTTATGCCAGTGAGCGCCAAAGCAAGACCTCAGCCAACAGAGATTGATCATATTCGCAACACTTTGACTGACGTAGTTGATGGTCTGGGTCAAACCCGTGGTGAAATGCACCAAAGGTTTGACCAACAAGAAAAAGAACACAGTCTATTCAAACATGAGGTTAAAGAGCGGTTTGACCTGCAAGAAAAAGAACATAGCCAATTCAAACATGAGGTTCAAGAGCGCTTTGACCTGCAAGAAAAAGAACATAGCCAATTCAAACATGAGGTTAAAGAGCGGTTTGACTGCCTCGAACAGAAAATTGACCAGCAAAGCTCTGAATTTAGTGAAGTCAAAGAAATGCTCCAAGCCTTGCTTACCCGCCAATAACCACGATCAGACGAATGCTTCCAGTTCGTTGGGGCTTCTTGGGGCTTCGCCGCACCACCCGACGTGCCTGTCGGCTCGCGGCTGAAGCCTCAGGTGGACCGGTATTCTATAACACGTTCTCCATTCATGGATGGGGTATAGGCTATTGTTTCTGTTATATCGCTGTTAGATAAACTTTCAGGCATACAGCACATTGCAGCATTAGCTCCTATAGCAATTATTCTAATATCAGGATTTTGTACTGGTGCTTTAAAAACCAACTTTAATTCATTTAAATCACCTTCGGGAAAACACACTAATATAGCTCCTCTTTCTTTATTTTGTAATTTACCAATAAAATCAGCAACGGCATCGGAAGCGTTTACTTTTTCGACATTTCTTAAAAATGGAGAATATCTACTTCTTTCTTTATCAAACCTGGAGAAATTATCCGTAGCAACAATATTGCACCCCCTTAGTTTAAGTTCTGAGGCAAGCCAACCATTACCAGCATAAACTTCCAAGCAAGTATCATCACCCAAATAGTCATGCAATTTAGCTAAAAACACTTGATCGATATTAACACAACTCCTTAAACAAGAAATTCTTACAAATCCATCACACACACTTTTAAATAAACCTGTTGTATCTTCTATTGCCTCTTTTATATTTATTAAATCGGGGTATTTATCTGGCACTTCATTCAACTCATATTTTTCTAAACATGCATGCATCAAGTTGAATAGAGAAATCATTTTCTCCTTATCCTTTATTTTCACTTCATCAGAAAGTGTTATACCACCCCCTAATGCGCCACCCATCTTCGAAACCAATGCTTTAAGTTCTTTTATTTCATCAATGTCAGACGGTTTATTTAAAGACTTTGATTCTATTTTTCTTTTTTTTAGTGCCCATCCTTTCAATTCACTACTATCACCAGCCTTACATTTTTTAGTGGCAGGTAAATCGAGCTCTTTATCAAGCTCTAATTTAGGTGCTAAGCAAAATTGAGCTTGCAATTTAGATACTACGGGCTTTTGACTTGGCAACATAGTTGATATCTCCTAAAAAAAATGATTTAAATATGAGATATCTGTTTATGAAATCTGTTCCATAATTGGTTATCATTGCTAACCATTCAGCAAGGCTACCTTACAAAAATTTCCAGATGGGAGGGGGCAGCACCTGCGGAGCAGCCCCTATAATTGGGTTATATGGCAAGTACACATCAATTAAATATGCTAGTTTCAAATACTTAAAAGAGCTATAGCCCGTGCATATAGACAAAACCGCAATTTTAACCCTGCTTTTTTATACTTTTATATCAGAAGTTCTTTCAGCCGCACCATTAGATAGAGTTGAACGATTTCTCGTTTTTAGCGAGTGCAATGGTTCAGAATTAAGTATCTTTGTCTTTCAATCATGAATCCATCAGTGCGTCAATTGTGTTGGAGGAAGTATATCAAGAGCATTCTGGCACTTGGTTTATTACTGGTCATTCACTGAATATACAAAACTGGAACAAATTAGCCACGTCCAGCACACCCACTTCATCCATTGCATTCAGTACATCACCAAACTTATACTTTGTCGTCCTGTCAGCCTTGTTGTGCTCTGTTGTACAAACCCTATAACAAAAAATCCCGGGAGCCTGCATCTCCGGCGCGGTCCATAAATTTGGCGTTATTTCTACTGCAGAGCCTTATTGTTGGCCATTCAGCGCGAGCTCGACGCTCAGAAAGTGTAGGTGCACCTTCTGTTTCTGCTGAAATTTCATATTGGAAGAGACAAACGCTACCCCCATTGCCCTCACTCATGTATGCTTCGGGGGTTAAACTAAGCACTAGCGTTTCCCTCCACTCTGCGAATTTGCACATTTGTACAAATTTTTAAATGCAGGGCACGAAACCCTTTAAATCCAGATTCTCGCAAAGAGCCATGATGGAAGAGCATTACCACCCGCATAAAATCGAGACAGAAGCCCAGAACTACTGGGAAGAGAACGACAGCTTTGCTGTCACTGAAGAGGCTGGCAAAGAAAAATACTACTGCCTGTCCATGTTCCCTTACCCCAGCGGTCGACTGCACATGGGTCACGTTCGCAACTACACCATTGGCGACGTGGTTTCCCGCTATCAACGTATGCAGGGCAAAAATGTTCTGCAACCTATGGGTTGGGACGCCTTCGGCCTACCGGCAGAAAACGCCGCTATCAAAAACAAAACCGCTCCAGCCCCATGGACTTATGAGAACATTGACTACATGAAAGGCCAGCTGAAGCGTCTTGGCTTCGGTTATGACTGGAATCGTGAGCTGGCCACCTGCAAGCCAGACTACTACAAGTGGGAACAGTGGTTTTTCACCCAACTGTACGAAAAGGGTCTGGTCTACAAGAAGATGTCTTCTGTGAACTGGTGTCCTAACGACGCTACCGTTCTGGCCAACGAGCAGGTAGAAGATGGCCGTTGCTGGCGCTGTGACACCCTGGTTGAGCGTAAAGAGTTGCCCCAGTGGTTTGTAAAAATCACGGCTTATGCCGATGAACTGCTGGCAGACCTGGATCAGCTGGAAGACTGGCCTGAGCAGGTTAAAGCCATGCAGCGTAACTGGATTGGTCGCTCTGAAGGGGTTCAGATGACCTTTGAGATAGCTAACCCGACTGCAGGCTCACCAGAAGAATTCCAGATCTACACCACACGCCCGGACACACTGATGGGTGTCACTTACATCGGCGTTGCCACAGAGCACCCCATCGCCAAAGCTGCGGCTGCAAACAATCCGAAACTGGCGGCTTTCATTAAAGAATGCAAGACCCATGGTGTGACCGAAGCAGAAATGGCCACCATGGAAAAAGTGGGGGTTGATACTGGTATTCGAGCTATTCACCCGATCACCGGCAGAGAAGTACCTGTCTGGGCCGCCAACTTCGTCCTGATGGATTACGGCACTGGCGCTGTTATGGCGGTACCCGGTCATGATCAGCGCGACTATGAATTTGCTAGTCGCTTTGAGCTGCCTGTCGAGCAAGTCATAGAGCCTGCAAATGGCGAACAGTGTGACTTGTCCAAAGCAGCGTTCACTGAAAAAGGCAAGCTGATCAACTCTGGTGAATTTGACGGCCTGACTTCTCAGGAAGCATTCAATGCCATTGCCGACCAGTTGGTTGCTCAAGGCAAAGGTGAAAAGCAGGTTAACTACCGTCTGCGTGACTGGGGTGTGAGCCGTCAGCGTTACTGGGGGACTCCAATTCCCATGCGTTATCTGGAAGATGGCACTGAAGTCACTGTCCCTCTTGAAGATCTGCCGGTACTGCTGCCTGAAGATGTTGAGATGGATGGTGTTCATTCACCCATCAAGGCCGATCCCGAGTGGGCTAAAACCACCCATGACGGCCAGATAGCAACCCGTGAAACCGATACGTTCGATACTTTCATGGAATCCAGCTGGTACTACGCTCGCTACTGCTCTCCCCAGACGGATGAACAAATGCTGGACCCGGCTGCTGCCAACTACTGGCTGCCAGTGGATCAGTACATTGGCGGTATTGAACATGCCGTTATGCACTTACTCTACTCCCGCTTCTTCCACAAACTGCTGCGTGATGCGGGTCTGCTCGACAGCGACGAGCCATTCAAAAAGCTGCTGTGCCAGGGCATGGTTCTTGCGGATACCTTCTACTCACTGGACGAAAAAGGCTTGAAGCACTGGATTTCACCCAAAGATGTAGACTTTGAACTGGACGACAAAGGTCGATTGATCAAAGCCACCCTGAAAAAAACCGGTGAAGCCGTTGAGCACGCGGGCATGAGTAAAATGTCCAAGTCCAAAAACAACGGTATTGACCCACAGGATCTGATCGATAAGTACGGTGCTGACACCATTCGTCTATACACCATGTTTGCTGCTCCTCCCGAACAGACCCTGGAATGGTCAGAAAGCGCTGTTGAAGGGGCCCACCGTTTCCTGCGTCGTTTCTGGAAACAGGTTTCCGAACATCTGGCTTCCGGCGATCTACCGGCTCTGGACAGTAAATCCTTGAGCAAGGAACAGAAAGACCTGCGTCGCAAAACTCATGAAACCATCAAAAAGGTTTCCGATGATTGCGAACGTCGTCTGACTTTCAACACCGCTATTGCTGCCATCATGGAATTGAACAACGCAATTGCCAGGTTCGGGGACACCAGTGATCAGGGCCGTGCCGTTCTTCGTGAAGCCCTGGAAGCCTCCACTCTGATGCTGGCACCTATTGCCCCTCACGCTATGCACAGTGTCTGGCATGCTCTGGGTCATGCAGAGCCTGTGGTTCAGGCTGGCTGGCCAGCAGTGGACGAGTCGGCCCTGGAAAAAGACGCTATCACCATGGTGATTCAGGTCAACGGCAAGGTTCGTGCAAAACTGGAAGTTCCAGCTGGCATGGATAAAGAGGCGATTGAAAAGCTGGCGCTTGAACAAGAGAACGTAACAAGGTTCATCGAAGGAAAGACCGTTCGCAAGGTGATTGTAGTACCGGACAAACTGGTTAACATTGTTGCCAGCTGACCGGTTATTAACCACAGCTCACTGTCAAAAAGGCCAGCATTTCTGCTGGCCTTTTTAATATGCGATGTGTGACTTTTCAGAAAGGATATGAGTTGGACAGGTTTTGCCAGAGTTCAACAGACTGCATAATTCAGCTGAGATAATCCACCAGAGTTTGAAACAAAGCGTCACGTTCAATGGGCTTGGTCAGATAATCGTCCATACCTTTTGATAAAGCCTTGTTTTTAAACTCGTCAATAGCGTGAGCACTAAGACCGATGATGGTATGCCTCTCAATTCCAGCCTCCTGTTCAAACTGCCGGATCGCTTCGGTAGCAGAGTAACCATTCATAACAGGCATTTCACAGTCCATCAGAATCAGATCCCAGTTATCCTGATTACTCTTGAACTGATCGAGAGCTTCCTGACCATTTTCTGCAAAGACAGGCACAATATTGACTTTTTTGAGTAACTTTTTTAGCACCAGCTGATTGGCGGGATTATCTTCAGCCACCAGCACGTTCTTGTTATTCAGCACACCGGACTCAGCAATTTGGGAAACATCCATGATTCAACCTGTTTAGAATAATTATCTTACTTTCAGATTAGCGGTTAACCCAAAGATTGCATTATCAAACACTATTGATAAGTCGCAATACACCCCCACCTATCAAGTACTATTTTTCATGCTCCCCCGGTAAATGATATGTCTAAGCCTGTTCAAATCGTCTGCCCTTTATACAGCACTCCCAACCGGGTTCCCAAAATTCGCTCCATCCCAACCCTGATTCTGTTCAAAAACGGGAAAGAAATTGACCGCACATCCGTTGCCCTGCCCGGGAATCAACTGAAGAAATGGATTAGAAATGCGGCCAAAAGCTAATAAGAAGTGATAATAAATAGAGCAGCTATTAGGTTCTACTATTCTTAAGGGACGGTAAAAAAAACAGCATACAGGGACAGTATGAGCTTAATCGACAAAACCTCAGGTCAGGGTCCGCAATGGATCCAGCCCGAGGGAACCCAGCAGGTTTCTAATGATGGCAGAGTCAGGGCATTACGTAATGTCTTCAACAAGATGCTCCCTCCAGAGGATCAGGTAACTCCTAAAAAGCATTCCATCCATGAACGAGGCGTTCGAGTTATTCCTCCAACGCCAAAACACATTTACAAGACATCGTCCCGACCTCGCAGACCGGCCCCTAAAGCAGCCGATCTTAAGCCGCAACAACAACCTGCTACTGAGCAGAAGGCTCCAACCAGACCCAGAAGCCAGGTGCTTACTAAAAGACCCCCGGAAGCCAAATCACTTGCCAGTCGATCCATCAGCAAACCTGCAACATCTTCAACGAACGCATTGCCTCAGTCGGCTTCTATACAAAAGGCAACCAGTAATCTTCTGGATCATCACCTGGCCAAAATATCATCGGCATCAGACAGGCAGGCGCAATACCGGGAACTGATTGCCACCTTCAAAACCAGCTCCTGTGTTGAGGGTGACGATGCATTCTCTGATATACAAGAAGCCCTCAGGGACGCAGCCAACAAACTGGAAAGCCCCGGAGTCGCAGATGATCCCGCTGCGATACAAAACCTGAAGAAGCATTTTTACCGACGTCTGGTAACAGAGGGCGCAAAACTTCTGAAGCAAGCTCCCCCGGAAAGAACCGTTAAGAAAGTACCTCCAAAACCACCAGTCCGCACCAGCTCACTGCCCAATAATGTAGCTCCGACAGCAAAAAACACAGAGCCTGCGAGCGTGCAGAAAACGCCTGTCACAGCACCAGAGAAAGTTGAAACAGAACCGACCAGCCATATTAGTGAAATTTCTCTTCCGGTTAGACGTCAGAGAAAAAGACAAGCGGCACTGGATGCACCGGCAAAATATATGTCCAAAAGTCTCGCCCAAGGCAAGGACACCCCCTGGAAAGAGCAGATGCCGAAGTTTTTCACCCGATATCTGAGAGCCATGGCTCTGACGGGGGCTTCTGAAAAAGCAAGCGTCGACAAAAAATGGTTCAAGCATGAGGTGCCAGGCGCTTCAATATTCAGTAACAAAAGCAGTGTCTCTGATACCCAGAAAGAACTCAGGAACAGGCTGGAAGATATTGCTTTCCAGAAAGGTGAATCCCTTACCGGCTTTTATCGTTTCTTTGACCAACATCAGCTTGGCAGAAATGTGAGAATGGCAGCAGTCAGCCAGATGATGTTACCCCTGTCCGAGCATGGCCATCTTGATCCCATGAGCCTGCAGGATCTTGAACCCAACTCGGGTAAAGAAGTATCTCAATGGCTGAATCAACAACTGGATGTTATATCCCAACGGGAATATCAGAATTACACGGCATTGCTAGATGACCTTAAGAACAGAACGGAAGGTAAATACAGGGTGAAGCTGGATGACACACCTTTCGGTAAAGTGCCTCTGGAAAGCATTACCGCAAAAACGCATGGCGAAGGTGTCTTCAAAGTAGCCAGGGTGAACAGCTTTCAGTACACCCTTGATCATTGTACGCCCTGGCTAAAATCCGCTCACCCAGTCACCGACAAATTTGCCGAGCTGCGCCTTAAGGACACCACCGGAAAAAATAATCAAAAATTATCAGCAGATCAGCTCGAAGATTTACACAACCAGGCAAAAGGCCTGTTAAGCGAAATGAGCCAAATAAATATGAACAAGGTCCCCAAGAGTGTCCAGGACACTATGGCTTCAGAAAAGAAAAGTCTGGAAAGAATCATCGACAAATATCAAGATCTGGCCAAACAAAAGAACTAGCGCAGTCAAGCGGTACACCTCATACCGTTCGAACCGGGCTTATAAAAGTATCGTGCAACCATCCTTCGACAAGTCAGGGATGAACGAAGCGTCTATATTTCAGCACCTGGCTGCACTGGATAGTCAGCCGCTGATAAGCAATTCCAGAGAACTGATCCCTCCTGACTTTAAAAGTACCAATATTTATTGGGTGAATATTAATGAGAAATTGACAGGAACAGTATCAGAAATCGGAATCTGACCCACGGTTTTTGCCAGCTCTGTCAGGTTTTTAGCCGGAATACCAAATTCTGAAGCTCGAATGATAACAGGCTGAGTGCTGGCTACCGACAATACTTTTCCGCTTTTTACCACATTGACTGAAAATTCCAATTCTTGTGTATGGCCAAACAGAGTTAATTTAGCCGGAACAGTTAGCTGTTGGATCACTAAGTCAGAAGCTAATAATGAGTTGGAAATTTCTGCTGAAACCTTAGCGCTGGGAAATAAATCCGATTGGAAGAATAGCTTATTCAAGCGTTCATTTCTTATTCCAATTCCAGTGTCAATGCCAGAGATTGGAATATCCAGAGTTAACTGACCGGCTTCACTAATGCTGCCAGTCAGAGAGGATATTGTCGCTGGCTCAATAACATACTGTAACTTCACCGTAGCGAATGAGACTCTTGATATGTCTCGGTTTAGTTCAAATTGCGCCGCTTTACTCAGTCCACAAGCAGTGAACAGTAGTAGGAATATAAGAAATTTCTTCATCTTTTTTCCCTTAAAATCACGCGATAAGCCAACTCAAACTCAGCTGTCACTATGTTGTCTCCGGGCCAGGTCAGATTAACTTCCACGAATGATGCGGTGAACTACTCGTCCCTGAATGGAGTGTTTACAGTTCTCAGGACACTCATGAGCACGGCTAATTTAAGAGCCCATCAAGGTGTCCAAATGCCTGAAAAGAAAACGAAACCGTACATTGCTGAGCTCAAAGTATCCGCATTAAAGTTGGTCGTTGAGTTAGGTAAACCGGTGACAGAAACCGCCACAGAGCCTGGAAATAAATATTAGCACCTTACATACCCGGATAGCCAAGTACTCTTTACGGAACCATTTGCCATCTGCCTGGCAGCCAGGAATCAGGGCTCTGTCTTCACAGTCATTAGTGACAAGATGGGAGCCATCGTGATTGAATCGGCCTGAGTAGGATAGACCCCGCTTTCTGACTCAGTATCGTCGCTTGGCTGCCACCTCCCTGGCATGGCGTATGGGGCCATACTGTGCGCACAGCTGAAGGAATCTTCCGAAGCTAACGGCTGGGGCTTGCCGGAATGGGCAGCAACCTCTGGCAGTAGTGGTTTATTATCAACAACATCATCGACGGTGGAGGCAGTTATTTCAGGATTGTCAGTGCTTGTCGTTTTAATCTGAGCATCCGGCTTCGGGGAAAACAGAGACTTAATGGGGATAGGACGTACATGGAACTGAAAGATGCCGTCCAGCATACGAATGTGACAGGTGTTCGCATCGGAAAAGAATACAGAAACCTCTTTGAGATCCTTGACTGACCTACCGGCAAAACAGTGATAAGAGCCATTTCTACGGGCTTGTAACAAAATAGCAGGCTTGCTGAATCTGCTGCCGTAAAGCCTCAATTCAAAAGCTGCGCCGACAGTTTGCTCCGATATGATGGGATGGCTCTGCATACTCTTCTTCCTTTGAGCTGGTTATTTATCTGATGTCGATTGTTAAACCGTCGCGACTGCGTTGTGGACAGTAGCTTTGACAGATTTCCAAAGAAAAAGTTCATCGTTTTATCTCAACTGGATACCCCATGCTTTTAGTAAGGGAGGAATGTTGACTTGCCTGCCAGGGCAAACCAACACTGTTTTTTTGGCGCTTACGCACCGAACCAGGCTTTCACCAGTAAAGTTCACCTCGACGGGGTCGCGTAGACAATATTAAGCAGGCGGTTTCTTGATAGCAGCAATGTGATTAACCCTCAATACACTGTTTACCCACTATCCATAGCGCTTGGGACTGGTCAAGCATCCCAAGGTAACTATGCATTTGCCTCTAACGTAGCCACTGGAAGTGGCTTAGTCTGGTCACTTACATCCCTGAATCCAGCGCGCGTCGAAGGCGGCGTCCTTTGGTACCATTTGGCATGCGCGATTTTTCAGAAACAAACATACAAAACAAATCCTACTGGCACTACAATAATGAGAACAGGAATTGCCAACGCCAATCCAACTGCGCCTATTGAAATCAAAGCACCCATTGCAACGGCTGGAATAGTTACCAGCGACGACCCGACAATTGCTATTCCGGCAATAGAAAAGCCAATTACAGCAACAACAGAAGAGAAAGCTAGCATGGCAGTCGATATAATCGGGCAGTCATAGAAACGACATTCATAGTGATAGCCTTCGCTAACAAAATTAAAATTAGATTCGTCAGATTTAGAGAAAGTACATAATGAAAGCAATACTATAAGAGACAATATTTTAATAACATAATTTACTTTTTTCATTTCTTTGGATGCAGATCTGTGCATTGATATTTCGATGCTGACCAAACTCGACATCCTACCCGCCGTGAACGACGGGGATTCCTACAGCCAGAGGGTCATGCCCGACCGCAGTGTATCCTTAACCCAATACCGGGACACACCTTATTCGACAGTCTGCTCTACCTTTCGGATTGTCCGGGCGACCCCGTTAAGAAACACAAGCAGAGAGCGGAAAGTATTTTACCTTTCATATCAGGTAGCGTAATCGCTAAAAACGCCTGACAGACTGCAAAATAGCACAAGGGGTTTGCTTTGCAAGCCGAGCTTACATCCCCGTCCTCAAGAGGGTGTCGCAAAGCACGAGGTTTTACGCTCATTCGATAATATTCAAAAAATTTCAGTAAAAAGCGCTTTTTTGTGTTTCCTCTGCAGGCTATAACCCACGCTTCTTCAACTCTGTCTCTATCAGCTTCCTGATTTCACCATGACATGCCTCAGGAGCTAACGCTACTGAAGATGCTTCAATATCAGCACCCTGTTCAAGAAGACGTTTAACGATTTCAATATGCCCGGCTTTAATCGCCATCAGTATCGGGGTTTCGCCCTCATTCGTTTTGTGATTTATTTGGACATCAGGTCTGACGAGTAACTTTTCCACTATTTCAGCGTGACCATAATGACAGGCACTGTGTAATGGTATTGCACCATCTTGTCTGGGTAGATTGGTACGGATGCCCGGTTGATCTAACAACTTATGCACGACATTTGTATGATTCATGGCTATAGCCAAAGTCAGGGCAACCTGGCCAAAATGATCTTGCTGATTGAAAAAGCCTGGTTCTATGTCTGCGACCTCTGTGGCTTTAACCATCACTTTTTCAGCCACTTCACTGGGTCCAAATGCAACAGCCAGTAGCAACTGATTGAACTTATGAGGGTTACGATGATTTATGGGTAAAAGCCTGGCTTCCGGAATTTCCGCTAACAGGGTTTCAAGACGCCTGTGTCCTGAGTTGTTGCTGGCTGATGAAACGTTTGTGAATTCCTTGATGGAAAATACGGTATCCGTTGACTCGTTTGGAATGGCCATGCCGGATGACAAGATTTGACTGGTGTTTAAAGATTCGGCTATGCATTTAGCAGCGAAGAAGTCCCGTTCCTTTTTAAATAACTGCTTATAGTTACGAATATTTTGATCCCTGATTTCAAATCCTTCGGAAGTCACTTGCAGAGATAGGATATGCATGCCGGTCCGGAGATGAAAAAGACGGCTGCCCCCGCCTTCCCGAGTCGTTTCTGCGATCTTGTTTAATAATAAGCACAACCCGGATTCGGTAAGCCCAATTGGGTACGAGGGAGTTGAATGTAAGACCGGGGTATTGCCATCAGCCGCCGAGACAATCCATTGTGCAGTCTTCTCTGTATTTTGCTCAGGCACTTCTTCCTGCAACGTTGTTCTACCCGGTGCCTGAAAAGCCAGTAACGATTCACAAAAAGGCCGCAGTTTTAATAAAAAGAGCGTTTGATGATCCTGTGTGGCAGGATCGGCTTTAAACATCTGCTGGGCGTCCAGAATAGCATCCGCCAGATGATCATAGTGGTTATCCCAAAATACCCAGCCCAGTGCCGGATCCTGACTTACAGTGCTCAAAAGTTCATCATATTCCTCTGAACACCCCAACTGCTCGTACAGTACGTAGCTTGAGGCAAGGCCATAGCAACAACCGTCACTAAAATCATAAAGTCTTGCCTTATCTTCACCATCAAACCGGGTCGACAGTGACATCAGATTCATGACCAAAAACGGTAATCTTTTCTGCGGCTCTGATTTCGATTGCTCAATTTTCTGCGCTCTGGTTAACAGAAGCTCTCCATGACCAATCAGGTGGAGCAAAGGCCGTAATATAGTTTGCGTTACCCGACTGAGCAAAGATGTGGATTGAGTGAATGCTGCAAATAGCATGTGCAGAAAAGTTTGGCCGTCGGTACTTTGGACTGCCCGGTGCTTAAAACGCGCTGAATCCAAGTCCTGTTGCCGGGGCATCTGATCAGATTGAACCTGATCAGTCGGCAGGCGTGGTCCCGTTTTCATAGCTATCCCTGAGTCACAGTAATGACCGATTTATCGGCTCTGGGCGAAGTAAATCAACGGATGAGAAATTAACCGACAGGAGCTGGACTACATGACCGATGAAGAGACTGATGATAATCGGGCTAATGAAAACGGGTCCACACCGCTTCTCTCTGAAGGGTGAAACGCTGGAATTTTCAGGGCAAAGCTGAACCACCAGCCACCGGCCAAGGCTCATTTCCACCAGACCCTACTTCGGGCGATAGTGTTTTACCCATTCATCAGTTGATTTTTCCGGGTTTATGGGTATACGGCAATGTATATGCATTACATAGGAGTTAGAAAGCACGATTAACATAAATCACTGAATCAACAGGCATAAACTGACAAGCTGCTCTCAGATACCGGAAATATGGCCGATATAAGCCACATCCCCTGCAAAACAGAGTGTTTTTAAGGTGTAACAGACCGGAAGAGACTATGAATAAAGCAGCTGAACCGATTGATAACGTTATCCCAGAAGAGAGTAATAGCCCTTACCCGGGTTTATCAGAGAAAATGACTCGTGCTGAGCTTAGTCAGAGACTCAAGGATGCCGTAGCTAAGGATCAAACTGAGCTGCTGGAATCCCTTTTCTGCTTCATGCTGGTCAATGAATACACACCCGAACAAATAAATCAGGAGCTGGATTATATTCGCGCTAATAATCCGGCCATCCAGAACTCTCTCATTCGCTGGAGTGAAGAACCAACAGGGAAAAAGAAGCTAAGGATTGCCGGCAAGGCTGCTTTTATTGGGGTCGTAATTCATTACAGTAACAAAAGTTTTGTTCCTGCCATTAAAGCCATAGAGCAATTCAACGCCTTCGGGGATGCCCCCCATGAATTTGCCGAGGCCATTGATGAGCTTGAAATACGCTCCTGGCTGGGCCTACTGAACCATGAACTTGAAAATCAGGTCCCGCTTAAAAACATCATGCGTCAACTTGAAGCCCTGAGGCTGAAGCACATCTGGTCAAAAGATCTGGCAGTTTTTGCCATTCCTGTAACCACAGCTTTTTTCCGTGAGCAGGCTAATGAAAAGCTACTTGATGGTGATTTTACCGGAACTTATCGCGATCTGGAGCAAGCCCTGAGACTACCTGAAAATGACAAGTCAGCGACCTACCAGGCCTATGCTGATTGTATTGTCCGACAGGTGAATGATCCTTTGTTTCGTTCAAGAGCCATCACTGCCGATCTTGAAAAGCTCAGCGCCAAGATGGAATACCTGCATGATGTCGATTTCTGGACACCCGAGCTGGACATCGGGCGCTTTCATCTCAAGAATATGATGGGTGAGATTTAACTCTCTGACTTTAGAAGTCCACCAGGCTCTGAAGTATTATCAGAATCATTTGGTAACCCATTCCAGCGTGTAGATAGAGCGATTGATGCACTTCGCAGCGGCAAAAACGTCATTCTGGTGGATGACGAAAACCGGGAAAATGAAGGGGACCTGATTTTTACAGCAAAAGCCCCTCACAGTAAAACAGATGGTCCTGTTGATCCATGAATGCAGTGGTATTGTCTGCCTGTGCTTAAATTCTATTCAGTGAGCCGTATCCGTCAACGCCTGAACACGGTTATCGCCGACACCAAAAGCCAATATTCTGCTAAGTTCGGTGAGAGATCGACCACTGCTCTCTCTGAGCCGATTGAAAAATAATTGAATGGCTTTCTGACTTTTCTGACTGCCAGCACTGCCTTCAATGATCTTCATGGCTCTGAAATAACCTTCAACATCCCTTGTCATCAAGAAGGTATCTTTGCCCAATGCCCTCAGCGCATAGGGACCAGTATTCCCGCCCAGACGACTGCCATGCTTTTTCAGGTAGGCCCAGAGACCAATGATATTATCTTCAGGCCAGACTGCGACAAACTCTGCAAAGCTGCCTTCTCTCTGTCGTACATCATGGATCATCAGGGCGTTTTCCCGAATGCTCCAGACCTTCTTGAGATGACGAATAATTTTGGGATCAGTCGCTTTTCGCTCCAGCATGTCGTCAGGCATCATCAGCAGCTTTTCAATATCAAAACTCCAGAAAACCTCCTCGAAGTCAGGCCATTTCTGTTCCACCACTTTCCAGACAAAGCCACTCTGAAAAACCTTGCGGGTAAGTTCTGCAAGGAAGCGATCGTCCGGAATGCTTTGTAATTGGTCACTGGAGAGAGGTTTTACCAGCAAAGATTCAACAGCTGCTTCTCCTCCTTTGCGTTCACAGGCACGTTCAAAAATGATGTCATAGCGTTCTGGCTTCATGACCACTCCATACCTCCAACAGCGATTTGCCGGAAAGTGTATACAGTGCTCAAAAAAAATTGAACATTGATACTTAGTGATAAAATGTGTATTACATACGGGCTCCCTTGTCATAAACCTGACCAAAAGGTCAATAACAGTAGAACAAGACATGACCATTCAATCATTTCACCCACCCAAACGAACCCTGATGGGCCCCGGTCCCTCAGACGTGTACCCTCGAATTACAGAAGCCCTGTCCCGCCCCACCATCGGTCATCTTGACCCTGAATTTGTTCGCATGATGGATGAGGTCAAGGAACTGCTTCAGTATGCCTTCAGAACCCGCAATGCCCTGACACTGCCTATCTCGGCACCCGGTTCCGCTGGTATGGAGGCCTGCTTTGTCAACCTGATCGAGCCAGGTGACAAGGTAGTGGTATGCATCAACGGTGTCTTTGGTGGCCGTATGAAAGAGAACGTTGAGCGGGCTGGCGGCGAACCCGTAATTGTTCAGGGTGAATGGGGTCGTGCTGTTGATGTGGCTGAAGTTGAAAAAACTCTGCTGGCTCATCCGGACAGCAAAATTCTGGCCTTCGTTCATGCAGAAACCTCTACCGGTGCCCGCTCTGATGCAGAAGCACTCTGTCGTCTGGCCAAAGAGCATAACTGCCTGACCATCGTTGATGCCGTCACGTCACTGGGTGGATCTGAACTGGAAGTGGATGCCTGGGGGATCGATGCTATCTACTCAGGCACCCAGAAATGTCTTTCCTGTGTGCCGGGTATTTCTCCGGTAAGCTTCAGTGAAAAAGCCGTAGAGAAAATTGCCAGCCGCAAACACAAGGTCCAGAGCTGGTTCCTGGATATGAACCTGATTATGGGTTACTGGGGCAAAGGAGCCAAGCGGGCTTATCACCATACCGCACCTGTGAACGCGATGTATGCCCTTCACGAGGCACTGGTTATTCTGCAGGAAGAAGGTATCGAAAACGCCTGGGGCCGCCATAAGCTTCACCATCAAGCTCTGGCCGCCGGTCTGGAAGCTATGGGGCTGGAACTGGTTGTTCCTGAAAATGAACGTCTGAGCCAGCTTAATGCGGTTAGGATTCCTGATGGTATCGACGACGCACAAGTGAGAAGTGACTTGCTGTCAAAGTACAACCTGGAGATCGGTGCAGGCCTCGGCGATCTGGCTGGAAAGGTCTGGCGGATTGGCCTGATGGGCTGCAGCGCCGACCAGACCCATGTTCTGAGCTGCCTGGGTGCCCTGCAGGCAGTACTGGGTTCTGATAAAAACGGGGCGGCCGCCGCTCTCGCGTTTTATCGCTCACAGAACTGATGGCACGGGTCTCCTTCATCCGGTGAGGGAGACCTGAATTTTTAATAAGAAAATTCTCAACAGTACATCGAGCCTAAAAAAATCATTCTGCTAATATCGAAGAAACGAATTCATTAGGGTATGAAGCATGTACAAACTGATGGCAATTATTCTAGTGGCTCTGGTTGCGATCGTCGGCCTGTCCCGGCATTTTGAAATGTCCATTGGACAGGATTATGCCTATGTGAAAGCGGACTATCCCCGCTTTGCCGACAAAGCCTGGTTTGACTTTGAGGTGGGAAAAAGAGGTGGACTCGAAGGCGTATACGATAACGTTAAAGAAAAAATAAAGCAGTAATCATACTTTATTCGTCTACGCTGATCGTCGTTACTGCGCTTTCGGACCGCACGCCTTCCATTGGATAGCAAGTCTACCCGCAGTAGCCGGTATCACGCTCACTCTGTCTTACATCCAGACTACCTACTTTGGTTGCGGTTGTCTGAACATCAGTGTGTAACTGCTTGCAAATCAGATCGACTTTACCTGCAAGCAGAGTCTCTTTCGTGCTGGCGGTTTTCGCAACAGCGTCAGGTGCCACCATCAAGGTGCTGGCCGGGGATTCGTCCCGGCAAGCTTGATGATTTCAAGCCAAATTCGTATCAGGCAGCTTGAAGATGCATGTCTCTGTTGGGTAGTGGGGGTTTATTGAAAACCAGAATTCCAGTTCGCAGCTCTCCAGGGATCTTCGAGTCATACGTACTGTAAAAATACTCTGACCAGACTTTACCGAATTAACTCAAACGAAGTGACATCGTTGACGCGACTGTGGCATTTTTTCAAGTTACGCCATATCTATGAATATTCTCTCAGATTTATATCAAATATTACTTAAGCCGACCACTCAGTTTCTATTTCTCCCTGTATCAAATGTACCTCGCTCTATCAGAATAATCCGGGATAAAATTTTTTAAACGTGCAGGTACGTTTACCAACTGTTAAAACTCCAAAAATTGTCATTTAAACTAATTGAGCTATTCTTAACTGCCATTCTCTAATATTTGATGAATATTAAATAGAGAGTTAACAATGAAAACAAACGTCAGTTTGATTATTTTATTCTTTCTCTGCTTGCTATCATCTTATTCAAATTCAAAAGAGTTACGCTTTAATTGGAAGCTGGAACAGAACGGGAATTCACTACTAAGTGGAACAACTGTAACATCCACCATGACCAGTCATAGCGATGCGGACACAGCAGGCGATCATTCATCAGTGTTAGATGACTGCACCCAATCCTGTAATGTTTGTACAGTGGATGATTATGTCATTTATGACATCATCTCTTCCACTCTGATGGTTTTTGATCAGAACAACCCTGGTTATATTATGCCGTCACCTTTTGATACTTTATTGGGGAATTTGCAAACTGGCAGTTGTTCTATTCAACATAGCTTTCGTACTCAATACATACTGAGAGGTCAAACGACAACAGCAGCATATGAAGCTGCTAAAGTGTTCTGTTGCGTGTTCTGTTTCCCTATATATTTGAAGTTCTGGGCAAAAAAAGTGCCCCATAGACCATACGATGAGTTGGACAGAATCAGAGTATTGAGAGCAGTAATACCCAAGGATTTACCAGAAGTTGTCATTGTTCAAAAATGCTCTTTATTTCATAGGGCTAGCAGTGATAGCCAAATATTTTCATCGCCAGGCACACTGGTTACAGACAGCAAGACTAAAATATTTGACCTTTTCCTGAATACTCCGGAAACACAAAAATGGATAATAGAGCATCTAAACCCATCGACCAACCAGAGGTTAGATTTGATAATACCTCAGTTATCCCATACAGCTGTGCCAGCTGTAATTCTTGTGCGAGAGCAAAACGACGTAAGTAACAGTGGAAGCCGGAAACCATCACATTTTATAACAGTAAATTTAACGAACGGAATTAAGGTAGAATACCACTTTAATCGAGTATCCGACGATGGTGTTCCAGTGTTGGCGATTGTGGCTAGCGCTCATGGTTATACGCTGACTCTCGCGGTTGATAATTACGATGTTATGGCTAACCACCCCCCTCCACATTATGCAGAATTAGATATCATAGCTAACCAACCCCCTCCACAATATTCAGAATTAACAGAATCCTGTCATTGTAACGGCGCATGTAATTGTGCTGCTCCAAGGGAAAATGACACCGATAATTCAGATAATCAGATTCATGTTATTAGTATTCTGAATCAACATCTTTTTTTCTCAAACAGCCAATAACAAGCCTTTAAATAAGTGCCTCTAACGGGTAGTGGGCATTTATCGGAAATTATCCTTAGAATCATTCAAAATCGAGTCAACTCTGTCTCGGTTGCTGTCTGTGACTTGAGCGCCTCTGTCAATGAGCTGTTGCAATGCTTCCTTGTCCTTAGCTCTGAGAGCATATTCAAGAAGGCTGGGACCTGGGTCGCGACCTGAATGACCTGCCGGTGCATTAATATCAGCAAAGCCATTAATAGCAGACGAGAGTAACAATTTAATAATTTCCGCCCTGACGGATGGATTTCTTTCATAATCGACTCCGTCAAAAGCTGTGTAACCGCGTCCGGTGCGAAGCTCAACTTTTGCCCCCGCATTGATCAGCATCCTGACCAGGCCTAAATGGTTTTTCTTTTTTGGGTAACTTTGATGTAAACCAAATACCATTGCGTAGTGAAGGGCGGTACGTCCATCGCGAGCAGTTGCATTCACATCGGCTCCGTTTTTAATCAGAGTTTCAAGTGCCAACTCATGGCCAGCATCAACAGCTATATGGATTGCCCTGTGACCGTTTTTATCTGGAATATCGAAACGGGCTCCATGCTCCATCACAAGGGTAAACAAATCAGGACATTCAGGCTTTTGGGCAGCCAGATGCAGAGGTGTATAGCCACACTCGTTGCGGATGTTCAAACCAGCATTGAAGTCAAGTAATGTTCTCACCGTCTCCAGGTTATGATTGCTGACTGCGTAGTGCAGTGCTGCGTTGCCCTTTGTGTCTTGAACGTCAATATCTACATCAATGTCAGGTACTTCGTCGACACCAATACCTTCATCCGCTTCAATATCTTCATTGATGTCAGGATCCCCGGCCAGTAGTCTGGCTATATTTTGGTCGCCCTTTATCGCTGCAATGTGGAGGGCTGACATCTTCGCTTCCTGCCATGAGTGTTTCGAGCCCGGCTCTTCATGCTCCATCAGTTGCAGGGCGTGATCTATCTGGCCAGATATTACCGCATGAGCCACCGATGAAAATTCTAATGCCCGGCCAAAGTCTTCCTGACAGCTGGGGCATATTTTCCGGGAATGAAGATTCTGCTGGATGGCTGCAAGTTCCCTGCGGCAGGAACCATGAAAAAGATGGAGGTTGATTGACTTTACAAAAAAACCCGATGGAGCGTGTGCAACAACGACGTTGTGAGAGCCAAACACCCCCTTAGAGCAAAAGCCACACTCTTTAGAAACATCATCTTCAGTCAAATTGTTGATTTTTCTTGTATCGTCTTCAAAGAAACGATTCGATTCCAGTATCAATTGTTTCAAATTTGCCAGATTGAAGGTGTGAGAATTTATATCCATTATCAAATCCTTATTGTGTTTTAGATCAACGCCAAATAATAATGCCAGTTAATAGCAGACATGCTTTGTTCGGGAACTCATTGCTGCAGCTGTTAGAGCCTGTGCCATCAGGATGATTATTTCTTACACAGTGCATTAATAAATTCATCCCAACAGAACGTAAGACACAATAATTAGCCGAATGTTCATTTATTCATGCAATTTTATCTTCTGGAACATAGAGTCAGGGGTAGGATAGCCAACCGCACAACGAAAAAGTTTGAACAAAAATTCAATGTTCAGCTATTTGAGCGCATTGGCAAAAGACTTCAGCGGAATGGCCTCGACCACCGGATTCAGCCGGAAGCCGAAGCACTTCTGGAAAAAGCCCAGCCGCTTGACCAGAAACTTTTCAATAAAACGCAGACATGACAGATCAAAGTAGGCGCTCATCTGACCAAAGGCAACTACCTGACCATTCAGATCGTATCCCAAATAATGAGAGACCATCCGGGCACACATATTGGCTGGTTTACGACAGCCTGTTCTGGAAAGGATTACTTCTCCACAAAAGCTCTTTCGATAACATAGTGCCCCGGATTTCCACCACGGGCTTCCTTAAAGCCACGCTGATCCAGAATACGGCATAGATCCTTCAACATGGCAGGGCTGCCACAGAGCATGAAGCGATCATTTTCCAGATTGGGCTCTGGCAGATCGAGGTCCGCAAACAACTTGCCACTTGCAATCAAATCCGTCAGACGACCCTGGTTACGGAATGGTTCCCGGGTAACCGTTGGGTAATATTTCAACTGTTTTTTAACCATTTCACCAAAGTATTCATTTTCTGGCAGTTCATTCTGAATCCGATCCTGATAAGCCAGTTCAGAAACATAGCGAACGCCATGGGTCAGAATCACATTGTCGAACTGCTCGTAGATTTCAAAATCCTTGATAATGCTCATGAAAGGAGCCAAACCGGTACCGGTGCTGAGCAGATAGAGATTCTTTCCGGGCAGTAGATGATCAGCTACCAGAGTACCCACAGGCTTGGTGCCCACCAAAATATCATCTCCCACTTCCAGCTTCTGCAGGTGTTGGGTCAGGGGGCCATCCTGTACTTTGATGGAGAAAAACTCCATCTCTTCTTCATAGTTGGCGCTGGCAATGCTGTAAGCTCTCAGCAGAGGTTTGTTATCGATTTCCAGACCGATCATGGTGAAATGGCCGTTCTTGAACCTCAAGCCCTGGTTGCGTGTGGTGGTGAAACTAAACAGGGTATCATTCCAGTGATGTACACTGGTCACTGTTTCCCGAATAAGATTACTCATGGTCGATATCACTCCTGGTGTTCGATCTTACTGCCTGACTATTTGCTGCATCCTGAATAGTTATTGACTCTTATTAACCATTCAAAACGGCATCAACTTCATCGCGGGCGCGGTCTCTAACTCGAGCCCCTCTGTCAATGAGTTTTTGAACCGCTTCCTTATCCTTAGCTTCGAGAGCATATTCAAGAAGGCTGCTGCCCCAAGCACTTTTTTCTTGTACTGTCTTTACCGAAACGATTCGATTCCAGAATCAATTGTTTCAAATTTGGCAGATTGAAGGTATGAGAGTTTATATCCATTATCAGATCCTTATTGTGTTTTAGATCAATATCAAACAATCACATCTGATAGCAGATATCCTTTGTTCGACGTCGCATTGCTTCGGCTGCCAGAAAAGTGGAGCCAGTGCAGTCAGGGTGAATATTTCTTACGCACAGCCTTAAAACATTCATCCCAGTCGAACGTTAGAGAGAAAAATTAGCCGAAAGTTCATTTATTCATACTATTTTGTCTTCCGGAATATACTAGTCAGGGGTAGGATATTTGTGAAACAGATAATTCTTATAAGATTATTCGATTAAATCGATTAGCTCATGAAATTCACTCTCCGACAACTGGAGGTTTTTCTGGAGGCTGCCCGCCAGCAAAACCTCAGCCGCGCCGCTAAAGCCCTGGTCATGTCCCAGTCAGCCGCCAGCAGCGCACTGAAAGAACTGGAACAAAAGTTCAATGCTCAGCTCTTTGATCGCATTGGCAAAAGACTTCAGCTGAATGACCTCGGTCAGCAGATTCGACCGGACGCCGAAGCCCTTCTGGAAAAAGCCCGGCAGCTTGAGCAGAAACTCTCCGGTAAAACCCTGACAGGCCAGATTCGGGTCGGTGCCACTCTGACTATTGGCAATTATCTGGCCGTCAACATTGTTGCCCGGATGATGAGAAACAAACCGGGCACCCATATTGATCTGGAAGTGGCCAATACCGCCAACATTACCGGGAAGGTTCTGAACTTTGATCTGGATATCGGACTGATCGAAGGAGAGTTGCACCACCATGATCTGAATGTCATTCCCTGGTGCGATGATGAACTGGTTGCCTTCTGCGCACCGGGCCATGCCTTCGAGCACAAAACCCAACTGACAGATCAGGATCTTTTGAGTGCTGGCTGGATTCTTCGTGAAGCCGGTTCGGGTACCCGTCAGGCGTTTGATCGAGCCATGCATGGCATTTTACCCAAACTGAACGTGGTGATTGAATTGCAACACACCGAAGCTATCAAACGGGCCGTTGAAGCGGGTCTGGGAATTGGCTGCCTGTCAAGAATTACGCTTCAGGATGCCTTCAGTAGGGGCAGTCTGATACCTTTGTTAATTCCCGACAGAGATTTGAGCCGACGATTCTATTTCATCATGCATCAACAAAAATACATCAGTCAGGGAACCAGGGAACTCATTCAACTCTGTCGTAGCTGGGCCGCCGACGCTTCAGAACCTCAAAGTTCTGCGGACGCCGTTATGCCTTTCACTTCTCAGGAAGTTGTACAAACCTGAAGCCGGGATTAGTCTTGTAGCCAGTGCAAAAAAGGTCTGATTATGATAAAAAAAATCACTATAGTGGGCGGAACCCATGGCAACGAGTTGATTGGGCCCCATCTGATCAGAAAGTTGGAGCAGGACGGCAGCTTCAAAGAGAGCACCATTCCAGTGGATTACCTGCTTGCCAATATTGAAGCTCATAAAGCAGTCAGACGGTTTATGGATGCCGACCTGAATCGATCTTTCACGGATGAGGTTCTGGACGGCGATGATGATTCGGTCTACGAACACCGCCGAGCCCGGGAAATCAATCGGCTGCTCGACCCCAAAACCAACGATGGCCGCTTTATCATTGATCTGCACAGTACCACCAGCAACATGGGAATGACTTTAATCATCAAAGATCAGGCTGCTTTTAACCTTCAGGCCGCCTCCTATGTGCAACAACATATGCCGGATGTAAAAATCATTCTGAGTGACCGTGATAGCCAATTCAGCCGAACGCTCAACAGTCTTTCTGATTATGCAGTGACTATTGAAGTCGGCCCTCTTCCCAACGGCGTTTTGCGACACGATCAGTTTGCAGATACTGAATCAGTGATCCGACACCTGGTCGACTTCACCCATTTATCAGAAAGCGAATGGAACAACGCCCTGCCCGCCACCACTGAAGTTTATACCGTCACGGATCGAGTCTTTTATCCTAGAAACGACGATGGACAAGTATCCGCCATGGTTCACAGCTCTCTACAGGACGGGGATTTTGAAGAGTTGAAGCCGGGCATGCCGATGTTTCAGAATATGGATGGTACCGTCACCCCTTATCAGGGTGAACCCGGATACCCTATCTTTATCAATGAAGCAGCTTACTATTACGAGAACACGGCTTTTGTCATGACAAATAGGAAAACGGTTAGTCCGGGCAATTAATAATCAAAAACAAAGCGTTTATTATTACTATTTGATCTGTAAGAAAAACGAAAGCCCTGCATTTCATTGCCTAACCTATCTATCCTCTGCCTATGAAATGCAGGCAACATTATGCCAGACGACAGACGCCCTTTGACCCTGAAGTCTCTTTCTTACCTCAAGGCTCTCAGGCTTTTTTTCAGCCCCACTCAACTATCTAACGTTTTGACACTGACCAGCCTGTTATTTCTCTCCGGTATTAATCAGGCTACCGTCTTCTCACTGCCCAATCAGAGTCAGTTTTCCAGTACTCTTAATTTTCTCCCTGTTGAGGATGAAGAGATTCCGGGTCTCACGCTGAATCAACTCAGAAAAAAGGTTCTCAAACAGGATTTTCTCTGGCCCAAAAATAAAGAAGGACATAACTCATTATTTTTCCGCTCTGAGGTGTCCAGCGCCTCAGGTACAGGAAGTCTCAACATCTTTCTGGTACCTTCCATTATTCATGAGGCATCCTTTGAAGAGACACCTTTTTCTATTGATCTGCTCACCACTTCGTCTGAAAGCCGTTACTGTTCAGTGGAAACCTGCCATAAAGACACTCATGCATTACCACTGGAAAAAATCATCAGCAGCCACGAAAACTATCATTCCAATACCTTCCCGGTTTTTCATGCTACATTGCCCTCGGTATCCCGATCAGAGATTAATTTTCATAGCCCTCTGATTTGGCAGGGCAACAACCATTGTCGCATCCATGGCAACAAGCCTGGCTCCAGATGCTCAACCATCAGCTCCGTCGTCATGCACTTCAAACCCGACAACCCGAATCAGCAGGAGCAGCTGGCCGTTCATATTCTAAACCGCGAAACGCTGGCCACCAGAGAAGCCATCATTGATGAAATGGAAGCGTTTCTGGGCGATGACCAAAAGATCGAAAAAATGCTGGATGTTGTTCTGGAATTCCGTGATGTCAAAGTAGGGGATCACAGAATCAAGGAAAAAGGCCCCTGGTATCCTCTGGGTTATATGAAATGGCTTTATATACGACATTGGATGTATCCGGGAATCACTCATTTCGCTCCCATCTATAAAGAAATTCCTGAGGAACCGGAGCCTCTCTGGAAAATCAGGAATATCGCTCAGGGGTTCAAGCAATACGAAGATGAACTCTGGGAAGAAGGGACTGTGTCAGGCTCAGTCTACAGTGGTAATCATGATCACTATGGCTTCCTGAATGAGATCTTTGGCATGTTCTCCCACAGCAATGCCATTCAGAAAGACCTGAGCCCAAGCGCGATGTACTTTGAGAGCTGCGTCGTTAACATGATGCTGGAAGCTCTGGGCGGAAACAGTATTCAGGATGAAGGTCTTGGTAAACCGGACGGAGTGATCACCAGTAGCGGCTCCATGAGCATCAAAGCCGCTCTGAAAGCATACAGAGACAGGGCTGTGGCCATGGGCATCAGGAATCCGGAGATCATTATTCCTTCCACGGCTCACCCAGCCTTCAAACGGGGGCCCGTCGACCTTGTCGTCAAGGTGGCCAAGGTTCATGAGGACACCGAAGGAGCGTCATACACTGTAGACCTTGATGAAGTGCGCAGCCTGATAGATCCTGAAAAAACGGTGCTTCTGGTTGGCTCTGCAGGCAACTATCCGTACGGCACCATTGACCCACTGCCAGAGTTGAGCAAAATGGCCAGGGAGTATGACATTGGCCTGCACGTGGATGCCTGTCTGGGCGGATTTATTCTGGCCTGGCTGGGTCAGGAACATTACCCACATTTAAAACCCTTTGATTTTCGCCTTCCGGGGGTTACCAGCATCAGCGTCGATACTCACAAGTACGGTTATTCTCTGAAAAGTAACTCAGTATTACTGATGCGAAACCGTGACTTATCCGATTACCTGGCGTTTGTCGATACCGAGTGGAAAGGCGGTATGTATGCAGTTGCCAACCTCGAAGGCAGTATCTCCACAGGACTCTTCGCAGCCCCCTGGGCAGCCATGCTGAAGTATGGAAAAAAAGGGTACAGACTCAGGGCTCAGCAAATCTATGATACTGCGGCCAAAATGGTAAAAATCATCCAGAACTTTCCCGAACTGCACGTCATGGGTGAACACACCATGTGTCTGGCTTTCAAATCAAGAGAGAATACGTTCAAGGTGAACCACATTAAGGATTACATGGGTAGAATGAAGCCAAGATGGCGCTTTAACGGGCTGAATCACCCCGAAGCCCTTCACTTCTGTGTGACCGGCCCACAGCTTGATAACGTTGACTTTATCGAGCGATTTAACAAACACCTCTCAGAAGCCGTCGAGTACGCCAGAGAGATGACCCGGAAAGGGATTGAACCCACTAAAAGTAATGTCTATGGCGTCAGCGGTGTCGACATCGAACTGGAAGAGGTCATCAATAAACAGGCCTTTGCCCGGGCCGGTGGTTACCTGATCCGGGATACCGCTGACAGGAATGAACAGATAAAACAGTTCAAGATGGATATGCGAAGAATCGTCCACAAAGGACTCGGGATTCGTCGCCCTATGGAAAAGCACTTTAATCCCGATGAGATCTGAACCAGTAAACTCTTTGAGGCAACGATACACAGGCAGGCATTCCAATGTTAACCTTTAGGGGATGGCGTGCTAGCATGCCGCCCCCCTGAGCTTTAACAGCCCTGAGCTAAAACAGCCCTGAGCTAAAACAGCCCTGAGCTAAAAAAAACTGAGCCCTGAGCGCGATTTGGAGAGATCATGACAAGACGCTTTCATACAGGAGCCATTCTGCCCCTGCTACTGATCACCAGTCTGCTGACAGCCTGCGGCTTTCAGCTGCGGGGCAAGGTCGATATTGCCAGTGAAATTGCCCAGCTGTCTGTCTCAGGGAGTGACCTCCCTTTTGTCAGGGAGTTAAAAAAAGCCCTGACACTGAGTGGTATTGAGATCACAGACAATGCCCACTACCACCTGCAACTGGTAAGTCTGGAGCGCACGACTGGCGATGAGATTCAGGCCAGTGCCGGTCAGTACGAACGCCTGCTGACCCTGAAAGCAACCTACCAGCTCAGCACGAATGATGGTCTGAAACTCTTTGACCCCATTGTACTCTCCAATGAGCGTTTCATGTTCCAGGACAGGAACCTGACCAACGCAGCTCAGAGCGAAGAAGCCATCATCTTTGATCAGCTTCGTCAGGAACTGTTGTTGACCAGTGTCCGCAGGGTAGCCGGTATTTCCGGTGAAGTGCTTCGCCAGGAAGAAGAGCGAGCCCGCAAAGCCCGTGAGACCGAGCGCGAGGCGCTCAAAGCACAACAATGAACATCAGACCCGATCAACTCGGTGCCCAGCTCAAGCGACAACTCTCCGCTGTTTACATAGTCAGTGGCGATGAACCCATGCAAGTCTCGGAGTGTTGCGATCAAATCCGGCAAGAAGCAAGAAAACAGGGTTTCACCGAGCGTCACGTTTACCATGTCGACAACAGTTTTGCCTGGGGTGATTTTCTGGAAGCGGCCAACAGCCTCTCACTGTTTGCTGAAAAGCAGATCCTTGAGGTCAGGATGCCCAATGGCAAGCCGGGTGATGCCGGCCGCAAGGCCTTTCAGGAATACCTGAAACATCTTTCCCCTGACAACCTGCTGCTGATCATTACCGACCGCCTTGATAATGCCAGTCAAAAGGCGAAATGGTTCAAGACTCTGGAACAGAAAGGACTGTTTATTCCTGTCTGGCCTATTGAACATGACAAGCTGCCGGGCTGGATTGCCCGACGTCTGAAAAGTCAGGGGTTTGAGGCCAGTCAGGACGCTCTCTCGTTGCTCTGCGAACGCATTGAAGGAAACCTGCTGGCCGCCTCACAGGAAATTGAAAAGCTGAAGCTACTGGCGGACGGTAAAAAGATTGAAGTGGAAACCGTCAGGGAAGCGGTTTCTGACAGTGCCCGCTACGACGTTTTCCAGCTGGCTGACTCAGCATTGAATGGTGATTCGAAGTCCGTGGTCAGAATACTGGGTGGATTGAAAAGCGAAGGCATCGAGCCACCGGTTGTACTCTGGGCTCTGGCACGTGACGTGCGGCTGCTCAGCCATCTCAGCCGCTTAAAATCCCGGGGTATCTCGTCCAATGTGGCTTATGATCAGGCGGCCAAAATTCATGGCATGTCACCCTTTATTCTCAAGAAACGCAAAAACCTGCTGGAAAAATGTATGGGTCGTCACAGTGAACGTGCCTTTAGACAAATGCTGATCCACACCGGCCATATTGACAAAGGTGTCAAAGGGCTCGAAAAACTCAACAGCTGGGATGAATTACTGACCCTGAGTCTCAGCCTGGCCGGCATGCCAGCCTTCACGCCAGAATCTGCCTCAAACGCTTGAGGCTATCTCCATGATGACTCTCCGTGAGTTTCACTGATTGCCATCACCAGCGACCTCATGTTTTTAATGGCATCAAGCAGAAAACTGTTACCGTCAGACGTCTGGCTAAAAATTTTCTTCAGACTCAAACATTAAACTCATTCTGTCTTTAATTAGTCGCTTATAATTTCTTATTGCACTAAATAACCCTGCCTACTAGACGCATTCGCAACAAGCGAACGACTTCTATAAAGGCTCCTAAAGCTGAGCCGATGGTTCGAGAGATCCGAAACCGCGCACAGGAGTGTATGGATATGATTTTTCGAAACCTGCTGGGAGCAGCTGCTGCAATGCTGATAGCAGGCTGTGCCTTCAACCTGTCAAACCATAAAGGGGCCTATAACGAAAAATGGTCCAAGGCCAAAAACCTGACTTATGCAGGCGGCATGCACGAACACGTGCATGACCAGCAGTTGCCGGCAGGAGCTTATAGCAAGGAAGGCAAGCTAGAGGATTACAAACTGGGTAATATCTCCCACCCTGCCTACGGTGCCGCCAGCGGTGTTGTGGGTGTAAATGTCAAACCTTATGGCGCTTTTGAACACTTTTACTGGGGATGGACTGTACCGGGCGCCAGCCATTATGACCACCACAGATTATTTGCCTGGATGCCCATCACCATGGCCGAAGATGAGATCCGAGCCAGAGAAACGATGGAGCGGATGCTTACCCGCTCCGCCATGACCGTCCTTAACGACATGAATTACAAGTACAAGCCGATCAAAACGCCTTATCAGCATAATGGTCTGGCTTTCAAGCAGTGGTACCTGGAACAAACCGGCGCCACTTGCTCTTTTGCCCGTATGAACTGTGTTCTGAGCCTTTATATCCCGGTTCCAACAGCTGTAGACCAGGCTCCTCCTTTCTCCTATTTCAGCATCGCGGGAGAGCCAGCCTGGTTTTTCTCAGCTATGGATGATGACGCTTTCCCACGACTGTCCATCACCCAGGGTGAAGGACTGGAAAGCATTAGCGAGAATGTCTTCTATCAGAAGCTAAGTGCCCGCCTGCCAGGATGGACGTACTTTTACATGGCACCCAAAGAAGTAGGTATTGGAGATGACAACAAAACCATTGCCTACCCCTATATACTGGAAAAAGGCAAGCCTCTGCTGTTCATTCGCCCCAACAAGTAGATAAAGACAAAAAGCAAACCTCAAAATCGTTGCTATAGTTTTGAGGTTTACTGATACAGCGGATCCCCTGTTAGCCCTGTGCAGATAAATCCGGCTCATCAGACAATGGGTAAGCTGCATTGAACAAGCCATATCAAAAAATAAGCAGGCGGACTAACAGTCCCTGAATGGAATGTCTGACCACAATAGATCCACTCTGCCACAAGCCTGCAACAACATTCAGGCCACCAGGGGCCAGTTCAGTAGCAGACTGGGCTTTATTATTGCCGCTGCCGGTTGCGCAGTGGGCGTCGGCAACATCTGGAGTTTTCCAACCCAGACGGCACAAAATGGCGGTGCAGCCTTTGTTCTGGTCTATCTCTGTTTTTCATTCATTCTTGCCTACCCAACTCTGGTGGCTGAACTCACTATTGGTCGATACAGTCAATCCAACTCGGTCACTGCTATGACCAACCTGGATAACAGAAACTGGGTCAGAGCGCTGGGCTTTATCACCAGCATCATGGGGTTGCTGACACTGACTCTGATTTACAGCTTTTACAGCATTGTCGGGGGCTGGTTCACAGGCTTCTCTCTGGCCCCGATCTTCGAATTGAGTGGCCTGCACACGGTGGCCACCTGGCTGACCGATTTCAACATATACTCGACGGTTCTGGTCACTCTGATGTTCATGGCTCTGACAACATTGATCGTCAACGGAGGGGTTAAAGAGGGTATAGAGCGATGGTGTAACAGACTGATGCCCGCCCTGTTCATTATTCTGTCTGTGCTCATTGTTTTCGCGCTCAGCCGACCCGGTGGTATGGAGGGTTTAAAAGTCTATCTGATTCCAGACTTTTCCAAACTGCTGAATCAACAACTTTTGATTTCAGCCCTCGGGCAATCTTTCTTTTCCATGTCTCTGGGTGTGGGTTGCATGATGGTTTATGGCTCCTATTTGAGTAAAAAAGCCAACCTTCCACTCACTGCTTTTCAAGTTGCACTGGTCGACAGTTCAGTGGCGTTTCTGGCCGGCATGCTAATCATTCCCTGTATGTATGCGGCCATGCAGCAGGGTATAGAGATCTACACTGCTCAAGGACAACTCCACAGTGCTGACACGCTGGTGTTTAACGTACTGCCAACCTTATTTAACCAACTGGGAGTGTCTGGACAGCTGGTTGCCCTGGCTTTCTTCGTGCTGCTAACGATTGCCGCGCTGACTTCATCAATTTCTCTGACCGAGCCGACCGTAGCCTTTATGGTTGAAAAGCTCTCTTTCCAACGCCACCGTGCCAGCTGGTGTATTACGGTGATCTCAGCCTGCTTGTCGGTTTTGATCATTTATCACATTGAAACGCTTCTTGGCTTGACCGTTAAGATCGCTACTCAGTATCTGCAACCCGTTCTGTGCCTGATAATTGCCATCTACGGCAGCTGGATCATGCGTCAAAATCGCCTGCTCAAAGCGTTGAGTCAGGGCTTTCCTGAAATCCGGAAGAGTCTGTTCTGGAAGATCTGGCCCTGGTATATCAGGACCATTTGTCCGGGTCTGATTCTGATAATCTTTCTGAGCAATCTCTGATCCCTTATACTGCGCAGCCTTTTTGACAATGAAGTTGAATCCATGAGCGCATCATCCTGGTTATCCCTATTGGCAGTCTGCGTCCTCGGGGCGATATCTCCGGGTCCCAGCCTCGCTGCAGTCATGAAAAGTACGCTCCAGGGTTCAAGACATCATGGCCTGGTGACCGCCCTCGCTCATGCAGCGGGTATTGGTATTTATGCTTTTCTGGTAGCCGCCGGTATAGCGGTTGTCATTACCCGGACTCCATGGCTGTTTAAGCTGATGACCTGGCTGGGTGCCGCGTACCTGATCTGGCTGGGTTACAAAGCTATCAGCGCCAGTGGAACATTGATTGGTGATGCATCAGGACAACATGCCTCATCACTTTCTCTTCGTCAGGCCGCTTTGGATGGATTCCTGATCTCCTTTCTTAACCCCAAGATCGCCGTCTTCTTTTTGGCTCTGTTCAGTCAGTTCGTTAACGCTGAAACCACATTGACAACGCAGCTGCTAATGGCTCTTATGGCGACTCTATGTGACGGCCTCTGGTACTGTTTGATTGCTGGTGTTGCTGGACACGCCAGTATCCTGCCAACATTGAGAAAAAGAGCAAAACTGATCAGCGGGCTGTGCGGTGGATTATTGATTCTGGTGGCGTTGAGAATTTTAATGATCTAATCCCCGGATCAATCCATGCCTCCATTTTGTGTCCCTATGAGCTCGACCGAGAATAGACTGCTCTTCGCGGCAATTGCTCCTGCTCCTGCTCCTGCTCATGCCTCAATGCAGTCGTGCGCTGTCAGCAAATTAGTCTAAAAATCCCGGTTTATAAAACCAGTCTATCAATCGTTGAGTTTCCCTTTGGGTATGAGTATTTCAGACGGTTCATTTATGTTGCACAGAAACAATAGACTAGTATACTGGTCTATACAATCCAAAAAAAGAGGCCGCTGAAATGCCAGAAGAAATTGGCTCTTATGATGCAAAAACCAAGCTCCCAGAAATTCTTCGCCGTGTTGAGGCTGGAGAAGCTTTTACCATAACTAACCGTGGTAAACCTATTGCTGACCTGATCCCCAGTCGAGCTAAAAGTCGTTTGAGGGCTAAAGCAGCCATTAATAATCTACTAAAGATGAAGAAACCAACCATATCTGATGTTGATTTGAAAGCTCTGCGTGAAGAGGGTCGCCGATGATGACAGATTTCGTGTTAGACAATTCTGTAACTATGCGCTGGCTATTGAAAACAGAAGATGCTGCTGATCAGCAGTATGCCGAGGATGTTATGGCCACACTGGTTTCGGTTGACGCAATTGTTCCAAATCTCTGGCATCTGGAAGTGTGTAATGTAGTGTCTCGGTCAGAGCACAGAGGTGATGTAGAGATTGCCCTGTCTGAAGGATTTCTTGCTCAGCTGGAAAATCTGCCTATTTTCGCTGATCCGTTAACGGCTAATCAGGCGTTTAGTCGAACACTGGGGCTTGCCAGAAATTACAATCTCAGTAGTTATGATGCAGCCTATTTAGAATTGGCAATTCGTGAAGGTCTGCCACTTGCCACTCTGGATGATGCACTGGCGAATGCTGCAAAAAAAGCAAGCGTGAAGCTATATCTCAAAAGTTAACCAGTGCAGAGAATGTTCTCGCCATCAGAAAGACTCGTTGTCCTGAATTTTTTATTTTTTAAGATATGTAAAGTACACGACAGGCTCTATACAAAATACAACCTGTCGTTCATCAGTCACAATCAGTCGAGAAGTGACACGTCTCTGACAGCACCTTTATCGGCACTGGTCACCATAGCCGCATAGGCTTTCAGTGCGGCAGAAACCTTACGAGGCCTTTCTTTCAGAGGCCTCCATGCGGCTTTGCCTTTCGCTTCCATCTGGGTGCGACGCTCAGCCAGCTCTTCATCAGACAACTGTACGTCGATGGTACGGTTTGGGATATCGATACGAACGATATCACCCTTTTCCACCAGACCAATGTTGCCACCTGCTGCCGCTTCAGGAGAAGCATGACCAATGGAAAGCCCGGATGTACCGCCAGAGAAACGACCATCAGTCAGCAGCGCACACTCTTTACCCAGACCTTTGGATTTCAGGTAACTGGTTGGGTACAACATTTCCTGCATACCCGGGCCACCTTTAGGGCCTTCGTAACGGACGATGACAACATCACCGGATTTTACCCGACCTTCGAGAATATCACTGACCGCATCTTCCTGACTCTCACAGATATGAGCAGGTCCTTCGAAAACCAGAATACTCTCATCGACGCCAGACGTTTTTACCACACAACCGTCCAAGGCAATATTACCCGTCAGAACCGCCAGCCCCCCTTCAGTGCTGTACGCACTTTCCAGTTTCCGGATACAACCTGACTCGCGATCATCGTCCAACGTTGGCCAGCGAGTGTCCTGACTGAATGCCTGTGTCGTACGAATACCCGCAGGACCCGCCTTGAAGAAAGTCCGTACCGATTCGTCACCGGTCTGTTTAATATCCCATTTTGCCAAACCTGCGGCCACAGTTTCACTGTGAACCGTGGGGATATCGTTATTCAACAGTCCTGCCCGATCCAGTTCACCCAGAATGCCAAACACTCCACCAGCACGATGGACATCTTCCATATGGTATTTCTGGATATTAGGTGCCACCTTGCAAAGCTGAGGCACCTTACGAGACAGAGCATCAATGTCCTTCATGGTGAAATCGACTCCAGCTTCCTGTGCCGCAGCCAACAAATGCAGAATGGTATTGGTGGAGCCGCCCATGGCGATATCCAGACTCATGGCATTTTCGAAGGCCTTATAACTGGCAATAGCGCGAGGCAGGACAGACTCATCATCCTGATCGTAGTATCGCTTAGTGATATCGACAATCCGTCGACCGGCTTCGAGGAAGAGTTGCTCACGATCAGCATGAGTGGCGAGCATGGAACCATTACCCGGCAAGGACAGACCCAATGCCTCCGTCAGGCAATTCATGGAGTTGGCCGTAAACATGCCGGAGCAGGAGCCACAGGTTGGGCAAGCTGAACGCTCATACTCAGCAACCGTTTCATCATCAGCATCCGAAGCGGCAATCACCATGGCATCGACGAGATCCAGGCCGTGCTGAGCCAACTTGGTTTTGCCGGCTTCCATGGGGCCGCCTGAGACGAATATAACAGGGATATTCAGTCTCATGGCAGCATTGAGCATTCCGGGCGTAATTTTGTCGCAGTTGGAGATACAGACCAGAGCATCTGCAGTATGAGCATTCACCATATACTCAACGGAGTCAGCGATGATGTCACGACTGGGCAGGGAGTAAAGCATGCCATCGTGACCCATAGCGATACCGTCATCGACGGCAATGGTATTAAATTCTTTGGCTACACCACCGTGCTTTTCAATTTCTCTGGCCACCAGCTGTCCCATGTCTTTTAGATGAACATGGCCGGGAACAAACTGGGTAAAAGAATTGGCTACGGCAATAATAGGCTTTTTGAAGTCATCATCCTTCATACCCGTGGCACGCCAAAGCGAGCGGGCTCCAGCCATATTACGACCGTGGGTCGAGGTTCTTGAACGGTATGCAGGCATGACTCACTATCCTTTCTCTCTGGTTCTTGATCCTGATGTTTGAGAAGCTCTCTGGGAAGGAGGCTATCTATTGTCTTCCTTGGCGGATTCGGGATTATAACAGAATGACGGAAGCCTGATAGGCTCCCGAAAGATAATGCAGGACAAGAATTAAACTGCGTGCTCTATCCGGCGGCGATTATACTCATTGACCATACTGTCTATGGTAGACTGATCGTATTCCCGCAAGTTGGCCAGAACCATGGTTTTCTTCCCCTGTCCCACGACTTTATCACCATCCTTAAAGATAAAACCCAGGGTGACATTGCCACGTTTGCCATTCACTTCCAAAGAAGACTGGGAAGCCTCTATCACCGGATCTTTCAGATCAATCCTTTCCAGATGAACCGACATGGTTTCATAGATAACCAGAGGCCTTGCCACATTAATCATGACATTCTTTTCTTTCATCAGTGGCACCAGCACATGAGGAAAGTTTTCACCCGAGAACGCCACATATGCCTTGACCAGCTTTGCAATCATATCGGCATCGTTTGTTTGCTCACCACTGTGCTCAACCCGGAGGTATTCCTTCTCACTCTGGTCACAAATAATCTTGTCACCATTCCTGGCATCTGCTATTGACAGGGTAACGCCATCGCTGACCATACCGCTGAAAATCACCCTCATGTCGGGATACAGCCCTTCAGAGCTCAGGATTTTGGCGAAAAGAAGATCACCGGGCACACAAAACTTCTTAGTGTCCACATCATGCAGCGGGTTGAAGTCATTGGCGATATTCTTGGCAAAATCACTGGACTGCTGGCGACTGAATGAGAACTGGTTATTTTCCAGCTCCGTACAATATTGGTCTAAAAACATAATCTTATTCTGTTGGCCTGATCTTGCAGGAGCATGACCAGCGCTCAATCCATCTCATATGGACCTCGATGTCCTCAGGGCGGTGATAATCAAACACTCCAGATAGCCAGAGAACCCGATCGCTCTCTGGCAACTGACTGATATCATACGTCAAACCTGGATAAGACTACTGTTACTAAAACGTAGCTGTTTGTTTCAGCATTTCATATATTAATATAACTATTTGATTAATAAACTATTTTTACTGTTAACCCGAAGATTAAATGCAACATTCCGCTATGCTCGACCGTCATCGAGACTCAAAACGTTGTTTAAATTTCCGGGTTAGATCACGACTTCTGCCTGAAAAACTGTACGATCCATTGAGCAACAAGATCACTGTCAGGATCATCTCTCAGTGAATCCATGCCCATAAGCACTCTGTCCCCGGGAATCAACTCCCGACGCGAGTTCATCAAGTCCTCAGAGTAGGACTTACTGAACTCCGGGTGCCCCTGAACGCTGACAAAACAGTCGCCATATTGCAGCATATAATTGGGGCAAAAATCACTGCTGGCCAATACTTCAGCAGAAGATGGCAGATGAATGACCTGATCCCTGTGGCTAACCAACAATTTGAAGTCCTGAACCGCAGGATCCATCCAGCTGGTCTGCCGGGTGATGTGATTGTACGACATACCAACACCCCAGCCTTTATCAGCCAGCGCCACCTTCCCCCCGAGACTTTTTGCCATGACCTGATGACCAAAACAGATACCCGCCAGCTTGCAACGATCTTCATACAACCTCCTGACGAACCCCTCTAGTAAAGGTATCCATGGAAAAGGGTCGTAAGCACTGTGACGACTGCCCGAAATAATCCAGCAGTCACACTCATCGGTGGTTTCAGGAATCTCACCATCCACTACCCGATAGGTGACCATCTCCACATCAGGATCCTGTTTTCTCAGCAAAGCCAGAAACATATCCGGATAATTGTTGTGCACCTTTCGCAGCTCCGGTGCAACGTCATCACACAACAGCAAACCGATCTTCATCACAGTTCTCCACGAAAAGCATCCTGACATATCCGCTGATATTCAGTCGCAGAGAAAGGGATTGGGTTTCCGGCTGCAGAAGGATCGACAAATGCCATCCGCCCGACTTTATCCAGCTGGCTATCGTCAATGCCGATTTCAGCCAGCGTATGGGGGATTTCCAGCTGTTCCCTGAGCTCTATCACCCAATTGAAGAAAGCATCAAAGCCCGGAGTCGGCAGATCAAGGTAACGACTGAGAGCAGCCATTTTATGCCCGATGGCGGCTCTGTTTGCTTTCAGAACATAGGGCATTAGAACGGCATTCAACAACCCATGATGAGTGTCGTATAAAGCCCCGAGCGGATGCGCCAGAGCGTGCATGCCACCCAGACCTTTTTGAAAGGCCGTTGCTCCCATACCGGAGGCCACCAGCATTTGATGCCGGGCCTCAAGATCACTGCCCTGCGCCACCGCTCTGGGCAGATAGTCTTTTACCAGACGAATGCCTTCCAGTGCGATGCCCTGAGCCATAGGATGATGAAAAGGCGAACAGTAAGCTTCAAGATTATGGGAGAGAGCATCCATTCCAGTAGCTGCGGTGAGTCTGGGAGGCAAACCACAGGTCAGTTCCGCATCGAGAAGCACGATGCCGGGAAGCATACCCGGGTGAAAAATGATCTTTTTCACCTGTTCATCCTGATGGGTGATCACGGAAGAGCGCCCCACTTCCGAGCCTGTACCGGCAGTGGTGGGCACGGCCACAACAGGCAGCATCCCCTCCACATTCACTCTCAGGTAGTTATCACCCTCATCTTCAAAATCCCAGATTGAACGACTTTGGCCAACCATCAAGGCTATTGCTTTGCCTGCATCCAGGGCAGAACCTCCGCCAAAAGCGATCACGCC
This sequence comes from Endozoicomonas sp. SESOKO2, assembly GCF_024606245.1. NCBI lineage: Bacteria > Pseudomonadati > Pseudomonadota > Gammaproteobacteria > Oceanospirillales > Endozoicomonadaceae > Endozoicomonas > Endozoicomonas sp. SESOKO2. The sequence goes on along the minus strand of NZ_JAHHPQ010000636.1, from coordinate 15,509 downwards.
ATCATGGTTGCCTTCCCTACAGGCAGCCACACCAGCTGACACATTCTCACCGGTTGGATTACCCTTGATGCCGGAAAACAGACCGCACCCGTCAAGAGCAGAGCTGACCAGTAAACGAGCCTCCTGAATCATAGGCAACTGAGACAACCCCGGATCAGTAATAATGAGTGGTTTTTTCATCCCCAATTCAATACAGGCAGCGGGCAGATCTTTGATACGGCCAGCCCCTGCACGAATAGCTGTCGGAAAATTCCAGTTAGCTGTGTACTGTTCAATGTCCATTGACGTTTCCTTACTGCTTCAACCGTGCTTGATGTGAAAGGATTTGGGTCGGGTAAGGGCATCAAAACCCAACACCGACAAAGTACAGCCCCGACCTGAGTTTTTAATGCCAGTCCAGGCCAGGGCCGGGTCAAGATAATCACAGCGATTGACAAAAAAAGTGCCGGTTTGCACCTGACGGCCCAGTTCAACGGCTCGCTCAATATCCCTTGAGAAAATAGCGGCCGTCAGTCCAAACTCACTGTCGTTCATCAGGCGGACCGCTTCTTCATCGGAAGAGACTTTTTGAATCCCCAAAACAGGTCCGAAACTTTCTTCCGTCATCACCCGCATAGTGTGGTTCACGTGTGTGAGCAACTGGGGAGCAAGATAGGGAGTGCCCGGCTCATGCTCTGGGAACAAGGCCGGGTCAATATGGGCAACCGCCCCCTGTGAAATAGCTTCTTCCACCTGCCCCCTGACAAAGTCCGCAGCACTGCTTTTCACCAGCGGGCCCAGAGTGGTTTCAGGATCATCGGGTCGTCCGAGACGATACTGCTTCACCAGAGCAACAGCTTTTTCAACAAATGCATCATAAACATCTTCATGTACATAGAGCCTTTCTATGCCGCAGCAAGATTGACCGGAGTTAAAGAAAGCACCGTCTATCACCGTGTCCGTCGCTGCATCCAGATCAGCATCAGCTCTGATATAAGCAGGATCTTTGCCACCCAGCTCCAGCCCCATACCGATAAATCGTCCGGCAGCCGCTTTTTCTACTTCGACTCCAGCACGGACTGAACCAGTAAATGCCACATGCTTTATGGCGTCACACTGAATCAAATATTCGGTGCTGTCATGGGACATGTGCAGGTACTGAAAAAGCCCCTCGGGCAGACCTGCGTCAAGAAACGCTTTGACCATTCGCTCAGCACAGAGTGGGGTTTGGGCAGAATGCTTCAGCAGCACGGCATTACCGGCCAGCAGTGCCGGCATAACGCTGTTGATGGCGGTCAGGTAGGGATAATTCCAGGGCGCTATGACCAACAGAACTCCCAGGGCTTCCTTGCAGATATAACGGGTAAATCCTTCTTTTTCAGGTATTGTGACGGGCTTCAATGCTTCACCTGAGGCTTCAATCATATAACGGGCACGCTCTTCAAACCCTGCTACTTCTCCGGCAGAGTATTTAACCGGTCTGCCCATCTGCCAAGTGATTTCACTGGCAATGTCGTCTTTTTGACCGACAAAGTTATCCACTGCTTTACTGCAGATTTTTTGCCGCTCAGCCAGTGCGACACTCTGCCAGTCAAGCTGCGCTTTCTGAGCCTTCGTCAGAGCCAGATTTATGTCGGAAACATCAGACAGTGGACGTTCAGCAACCACTGAACCATCGACCGGTGAAAGAGTGATCTGTGTTTTATTCATTGTTCTGAATCCGTTGGAAGTAATCAGATAATTTCGAAATAACGATCCATTTCCCAATCCGTAATATGTTTTCTGAACTCCCGCTCTTCCCACTCCCTGGAGGCGGCATAGTGTTCGACGAAAGCATCACCCAACATAGTTCGGGCCGCTTCGGATTGTTTGAATTTCTGTGCGGCATCCCAGAGTGTTGAAGGCAGTGCGAATTCAGGTGAGTGCCCTTGATCGTAGGCATTACCTTTAACCTGATCCTCGGGCTCCCATTGGTGAATAATTCCCTGAAGGCCAGAAGCCAACGCCGCAGAAAGTGAAAGATAAGGGTTAGCATCTGCAGAGCCCAATCGGTACTCCACTCTCTGTGACTTCTCTGAGCCCGGAATAACACGTAATGCGGTGGTTCGGTTTTCAACCCCCCAGGTCGCGTCGGTAGGTGCCCAGAAACCGGGAATGAGTCTGGTGTAACTATTGACGGTAGGGGCCAGCATGGGCAGGAATTCAGGCATTAATCGCTGCAAACCGGCAATAAAGTGCCTCTGTGTCTGGCTGATATTGTGTTTCTGGCCAGGATCAAAGAACGCCGATTGCCCATCTTTTTTGTTGAACAAAGACAAGTGAATATGACCGCTCTGCCCCGGATAATCCGGTGACCACTTGGCCATAAACGTCGCCATCAGATCGTTACGCTGTGCCAGCACTTTCATAAACGTTTTAAACAGTGCCGCTTTATCTGCGGCATTTTCTGCAGAGTCAACGGCAATGGCTGCTTCGACCACGCCCGGCCCGGTCTCTGTATGAATACCTTCGATGGGAAAGTCCATCACCTCAGCCATTTCCAGTATCTGGTGATACAGATCGGAATGCACTGAGTTTCTGATCATGGAATAACCAAACCAGTCAGGCGTCAATGGTTTGAGGTTTCGAAAACCTTTTTCCCGAACCGATTCCGGTGTTTCCTGGAACATAAAAAACTCATATTCCAGCGCTGCACGGGCATCAAAGCCCATGTCGGACGCTTTTTCGATCACCCTTCTCAATGTCCCGCGGGGACAGAGAGCTTCTGACTGATCCTTGAATTCTGCGATGAACAATAGCATGCCATTTTCAAAAGGGATTTCCCGGCAAGAGTGTGGCAAGATTCGAACGGGAGCATCAGGGTATCCGGTATGCCAGCCGGTGTACTTTACATTGTCATAGAGCTGGTCTTTACTGTCCCAGCCCAGGATAACGTCGCAGAAGGCAAAGCCGCTTTCCAGCGCTGAAAAAAACTTGGCCTTGCTCATGTATTTGCCGAGCATGATTCCGTCATTATCGAAAAGACCGACCTTAACGTGGGAGAGTCCTCTCAGTTCAACAATTTTTTTAGCATCTTCAATCGTTCTGACATCTCTGGGGTTCTGCATAGTTGGTACTCGTTTTTTTTAGTTTTGCTGGTAGCAGGATGGACGACCACCCATCTCAGAGTCATGCCCTATTATTCGGGCAATATCGGATTGATGCCAGTCAAGAGAGGCTTTAAGCTGTTTTTCTATTGAATGAGCGTAATGAGTAGCAATTGACTTTTAAAGTAACGGGCTTGCGGGGTACTTGCTTGTCGGGCACTCATTTGCCCTATCATATAAAGGTTCGTCTCTATGTCCATACCCGATTATCGGTCCACTTTCCGCCCTTTGCTCTGTGCCATTGAACATGGTGCTGAAGTCTCTTTCAATGATGCTTTTGAAGCTGTTTGTGCGCACTTTCAATTAACAAAAGAAGAAATTCAGCAACGACTTCCCTCAGGTCGGCAAACCGTTATCAAAAACCGGGTTTCCTGGGCAAGAACCTACATGAAAAAAGCCGGTCTGGTTCTGGCGCCACGGGGTAAAATCCAGATTACCGAACGAGGCCGTCAGGCACTGCTGGATTGCCCGGAGAAAATCACACTTAAATACCTGCAACAGTTCCCGGAGTTTCGGGCATTTCACACCAGTAAAAAAAGCAACACAACCGCCACCTCCAAAGAATACGACGAAGAGTCATCCAGCACTCCAGAAGAACAAATGGCAGAAGCCTATAAATCCGTTCTGGAGTCTCTGTCGTCCGACCTGCTGGAGAACATTCAAAAACAAACACCCGATTTCTTCGAACAACTGGTCGTCGATCTAATGCTCAAAATGGGCTACGGGGGTTCTCGTGAAGAGGCAGGCAAAGCTACTCAGCTTTCAGCAGACGGCGGAATTGATGGCGTCATTTATGAGGACCGCCTGGGATTGGACACCATCTACCTGCAAGCCAAACGCTGGGAAAACACGGTTGGCCGCCCGGAAATCCAGAAATTTGCCGGAGCCCTGCAAGGAGAAGGTGCCAGCAAAGGCGTATTCATCACCACCAGCAACTACAGCAAAGAAGCCAAAGATTATGCCGACAGGGTCAGCAGCCGAATTGTGCTTATAGAAGGCCACCAACTTGCACAGTTAATGATTGATTACGGTCTTGGCGTCAGCACCCGCCAAACCTATGAGATCAAGTCTGTTGATAGTGACTACTTTAATGCAGAATAGGGACAGTCCGTCAGGGGTAGACAAAATATGCCAACGATTAACCAAACACCGGAACAAATAGCCCGCGATCATATCGACAAAATGCTGGAAACGGCTGGCTGGGTCGTGCAAATCAAAGAAGAACGGGACTGGAATGCTGGCCCGGGCATTGCTGTTACTGAGGTCACTAACGACACTGGCAGAGCCGACTATGTGCTGTTTGTGGATCAAAAAGCAGTAGGCATCATCGAAGCAAAGCCCGTACACAAGGGGCAGAACCTTACGACGACTGAACAACAGTCGCAACGATACGCTGAGTCAAAGCTGAAGCATATCCCCGATAAAAGTCATTTGCATTTTATCTACGAAAGCACTGGTATCATCACCTACTTCAGAGATTTAAGAGACCCCAAACCACGCTCCCGTGAAGTGTTCAACTTCCACAGGCCAAGCACTATCAGGGAGTGGATTCAGCAGGACAAATCCCTTGCTGGTCGCCTCCATGACATTCCTGCACTGGACACCAGGGGTCTGCGTGATTGTCAAATCAACGCCATCACAAACCTGGATGCATCCTTCAGAGAAAATAAGCCCCGCGCACTGATCCAAATGGCAACAGGTTCCGGTAAGACCTACACAGCCATCACCTTTATCTACCGCCTGCTGAAGTTTGCCAAAGCCAAAAGGGTGCTGTTTCTGGTGGATACCAAAAACCTCGGTGAACAGGCCGAGCAGGAATTTATGGGGTATACCCCGTCGGACGATAACCGCAAGTTTACCGAGCTGTATAATGTGCAACGGTTAAACTCCGGTTTTATTGCCCCCCATAGCAAAGTCTGCATCAGCACCATTCAGCGCATGTACTCCATCCTCAAAGACGAGCCAATGGATGAAGACGCTGAAAAAGAAAACCCGGCAGAAAAAAAGACGCTCACAAAAGAGCCCTTGCCCGTTGTTTACAACGAGAAAATCCCGCCGGAGCATTTTGACTTTATCCTCATTGATGAGTGTCACCGTTCCATCTACAACCTCTGGCAACAGGTGCTGGATTACTTCGATGCCTACCTGATCGGACTCACTGCCACCCCCGATAAACGCACCTTTGGTTTCTTCAAAGAAAACGTCGTCAGTGAATACGATCACGAAAAAGCCGTCGCAGATGGTGTCAACGTCGGGCACGATGTTTTCCTGATCAATACCCGCATCAGTAAACAGGGTGAGACCCTGAAGGCAGAGCAACAGATCGAAAAGCGGGATAAACTCAGTCGTAAAAAACGCTGGGCTCAGCAGGACGAAGACGAACAGTACTCCGCCAGACAGCTGGATAGAGACATCGTCAACCCCAGCCAGATACGCACCATTATCCGGGCCTTCAAAAACAGCCAGAGCAGTATGTTCCCAGGGCGAGATGAACTGCCGAAAACCCTGATCTTTGCCAAAACCGACAGTCACGCCGACGACATCATCAGAACCGCACGGGAAGAGTTTGGCGAAGGTAACGACTTCTGCAAAAAAATCACCTACAAAATCGACGGTGATCCCAAGTCCGTACTGTCACAATTTCGCAATAACTATAATCCCCGCATTGCCGTCACAGTGGATATGATCGCCACCGGCACCGACATTAAGCCGCTGGAATGTTTGCTGTTTATGCGTGATGTGAAAAGTAAAAACTACTTTGAACAGATGAAAGGCCGTGGCACCCGCACCCTGGGCGAAGACGACCTGAAAAAAGTCACCCCCTCGGCCACCAGTGCAAAAACACACTTTGTGATTGTCGATGCCATCGGTGTCACCAAATCGGTGAAAACAGAATCACGCCCACTGGACAGAAAGCCAACGATTCCTCTGAAAGATTTGCTGGAGGGTGTACTGATGAACGTCAGGGATGAAGACACCGTCACCACCCTGGCCAGCCGCCTGTCACGGCTGAACCAGCAGCTGACACCCGAACAGCAAACCCAGATTGCAGAAGTTGCCGGTCAGCCGTTGTCTTCTACTATAAAAGGGTTGCTCAATGCCTACGATCCGGACGTTATCACCCAGACTGCCAGAACCAATAACGGCCTCACTGAAGAGCAGCAACCTTCAGAAGAACAGTGCCAGCAGGCACAGGAACAACTGACCCGCGATGCCTGCAATGTCTTTACCGGAAAACTCAACAACCTGCTGGAAAATATCCGCAAAGACAACGAACAGACCATTGATGTAGAAAACCTCGATGAACTGGAACAGGCTGAATGGGCAGGCGATGCCAAAGAGAATGCTGAAAAGCTGACCAAAGAACTGTCTGACTGGTTGCAGGAGCACAAAGACGAAATCACCGCACTGAGTATTTTCTACGATCAGCCGCACCGCCGCCGTGAAATCACCTTTGATATGATCAACGATCTGCTCACTACCCTGAAGCAGGATCGCCCTGTACTGGCACCGGTCAGAGTCTGGCAGGCATTTGCCCAGCTCGATGAAGTGCAGGACAAACAACCATTGAACGAACTAACGGCACTGGTCGCCTTAATTCGTAGGGTCTGCGGAATTGATGGAAAGATTGACACCTTTGGTGATACCGTCAACCGCAATTTTAAAAACTGGATTTTCAAACACCATCAGGGCAACCCCGACAAGTTCACCGAAGAGCAGATGGACTGGTTACGTATGATCCGTGACCATATCTCCAGTTCCTTCCACTTCGAGCGTGATGATCTGGACTATTCACCCTTTAATAAAAAAGGGGGGCTGGGGCAGATGTATCATCTGTTTGGGGAGCAGATGGATGGTTTGATTGATGAATTGAATGAAGAGTTGGTTGCATAATGCAGTTAGTATTAACAGATGATAACAAGCTCCCAGAAGGCTGGTTATTAACGGGTTTAAGCGAATTCAGAAATTCAAAGTCTGAATCATTCAACCCAAAAAATGAAGCAGAAAGAGAGCTAGAGCTATACAGTGTACCAAGCCATGCAACTGGAAAACCTGAGTCTATACCTTGCTCTGAGATTGGTTCCAATAAACAGTACGTAGCAACTGGCGATGTACTTATTTCAAAAATAAACCCTCGCTTAAATAGAACATGGGTTGTGGGGGATTTTACTGTCAATGATAAAATAGCTTCTACTGAATGGATTGTGTTCAAAAAACACCCAGCAGTATCTTCTACTTTCTTGAAGTATCTGCTTGAGAGCTATCGAGTCAGAGACTTCTTGGCACATAATGCGTCCGGAGTTGGCGGCTCATTAACACGAGTGAAGCCAAACATCTTTGATCGTATTCAGATTGCCCTCCCTCCAGCCAACGAACAAACTCGCATAGTTGAAAAAATCGAGGAACTGTTCTCCGAGCTGGACAAGGGCATGGAAAGCCTGAAAACAGCCCAGCAACAGCTCAAGGTCTACCGTCAGGCACTGCTCAAGCAAGCCTTTGAAGGCAAGCTGACCGAACAGTGGCGGGCGGATAATCCTGATAAGGTTGAATCGGCAGAAAAGCTGTTGGATCGCATCAAAACCGAACGGGAAGCCCGCTACCAGCAGCAGTTGGAAGAGTGGAAGCAAGCGGTGAAAGAGTGGGAAGCTGCTGGTAAGGAAGGGAAGAAGCCCGCGAAACCTAAGAAGCCTAAATCTATTGATTTGCTAAAGCCTGAAGAGCACAACCTTCCATCGACACCAGATTCATGGATATGGGTTAATTATGGAATGTTGTGTGAGCTTGTTCGAAATGGTATTTCAAAAAAACCCGTTGGCGAAATCGGTGATAAGATTTTCAGGATTAGTGCTGTTCGACCTATGTTCTTTGATATGGAAGATTACCGCTATATTCAGAATACTAAAGGCGAGTACAACAGCTACTACCTCCAAAAAGGAGATATTCTCTTTACTCGTTATAATGGTTCAAGACGTTATGTTGGTGTTGGTGCTGAGTATAAAAGCAATGAAAAAAGACTATACCCTGATAAATTAATTCAAACCAGAATCGCTAACACATCTATTTCCCCATCATTTATGGAGAAAGCTGTAAACTCAGGTTTTTCGAGAAAAGCTCTTGAAAAACAGATAAGGACAACAGCAGGGCAGTCTGGTGTTTCTGGTGAAGATATCAAAAATATCCCTGTTCCTTTGTGCTCACATGAAGAGCAGCAAGCATTGATCGTTTTGCTTGATGGCCAGCTTTCAGTGATAGATAGTATGGAAAAAGATGTGTCAATACACATCCAAAAAGCTGAAGCCCTGCGCCAAAGCATCCTTAAAAAAGCTTTCTCAGGCCAGCTGGTCAGCCAAAACCCAGACGATGAACCTGCATCGGAACTACTGGGACGTATCCGCCAAGAACGGGAAGCCGCAGAACAGGCAGCAAAAGAAGCCAAAAAAGCGGCAAAGAAAACCACACGAAAGCAAAGCCACCCTGGTTCAAAAAAACCGAAAGCCTCTGCCGCCTGAGCCCCTGAATTATTTGAGTAAAACATTATGACAACCAACGCCATTACCAGCCGTGTCTGGAACTTCTGCCACTCCCTGCGTGATGTGGGCGTGGGCTACGGGGATTACCTTGAACAGCTCACTTACCTGATCTTCCTGAAAATGGCAGATGAATACAGCAAACCACCCCATAACCGTGATATGGGATTGCCTGCCGGTTACGACTGGCAGAGCCTGACCTCTAAAAACGGTGCTGAGCTGGAAGGCCATTACATCGACCTGCTCCGTAAACTGGGCAATGAAGACGGAATGCTCGGGCAAATTTTCACCAAAGCCCAGAATAAGATCCAAGACCCTGCCATGCTGGAACGGGTTATCACTATGATTGACCAGGAAAACTGGGCAATTATGGGTTCTGACGTAAAAGGCGATATTTACGAAGGGCTGCTAGAAAAGAACGCTGAAGACACTAAGTCTGGCGCAGGCCAATACTTCACCCCTCGCCCACTGATTAATGCCATCGTGGAATGCGTGTGCCCGCAACCAGGAAAAACCATAGCCGATCCGGCCTGTGGTACAGGAGGGTTCTTCCTGTCCGCTTATGACTATCTGGTAAAGCACAATCCCAGAATGGACAAAAACCAGAAGAAGTTTTTGAAGTACGACACCTTTCACGGCAATGAGATTGTCGCCAATACCCGCCGCCTGTGTCTAATGAATATGTTCCTACACAACATTGGCGAGATTGACGGTGAACCAGCGGTACTCTCTGCCGATGCCCTGATTGCTGACAGCGGCCTGCGGGTTGACTATGTGCTGGCAAATCCACCGTTTGGTAAAAAAAGCAGTATCACTGTCACTAATGAAGAAGGCGAGCAGGAAAAAGAGGACTTTGTCTACAACCGCCAGGACTTCTGGGCAACCACTTCCAACAAACAGCTGAACTTCGTCCAGCATATTCATACTCTGCTGAAATCCACCGGACAGGCAGCTGTGGTGGTGCCCGATAATGTGTTATTTGAAGGCGGTGCAGGTGAAACTGTTCGTAACAGCCTGCTGAAGCAAACCGATCTACACACCATCCTGCGACTGCCGACGGGTATTTTCTATGCCAACGGCGTTAAGGCAAACGTGTTGTTTTTTGACAACAAACCCGCCAGCAAAGATAACCAGACCAAAGAAGTCTGGTATTACGATTACCGAACCAATGTCCACCATACCCTGAAGAAAAAGCCCCTGCGCCTCGAACACTTGCAGGACTTTATCAACTGCTACAATCCGAAAAAACGCCACGGACGTACCGAAACCTGGAGTGAGGAAGCCGTTGATGGAAAGAATCCTGAAGGCCGCTGGCGCAAATTCAGCTATGAAGAAATCATCAAACGGGACAAAACCAGCCTTGATATTTTCTGGCTGAAAGATAAGTCTCTGGTTGATCTGGATAACTTGCCAGAACCGGATGAATTGGCAGAAGATATCATTGAAAACATGGAGGCTGGATTGGATAGTTTCCGGACTATTGTTGCAGCCTTGGCCACCACCCCTAAGTGAAGAAGGTGTCGCTGAGATAAACTATGGGTTCCCATGCTGGGAACCACAGAACCTAAAAGCATGGGAACCAGAGTTTCGTGACAATCTCAAGTGCATAGGGAGAAAGAAAACTAAGTCATATATACCATGGCTTATGATTGTAAGCTAACACCCCCAAGCCCTGAACCACCTCTTTGGAATAGTCTACCAATATACTGGTGACGGTCTTTTCTTCTGACTCTCGATCCTTGCTGAATGCAACCCGCAGAACCTGATCACATCGCTTGGCGGGTACGACTCGCTTCAGAACATATGGGAACTGGTACGAATCAACCAGACAAAGCAACAGATGTTCAAGGCAAATCAATCGCCCCTCCAGAGAAGTGCATATTTCCAACAACTCACTATTCTTCGAAAGGCTGGAGTAAAAACGCTTATCGCCTGAAATCAGAAGTGCTGACCCGGTTTCAATGGCACTGCAAAGCATTAATGCTTCACCAGGATCTATACCAGGAACACTGGCTATTTTAGCCAGCAAAGTGAAGTCCTTCGGAGTCTCGGGGATTCTGGAAGCGCGGGTAAAGGCTTCTGCTAATCGGTTCTGCACTTCAGGCAAGTCGTGCCCGTAGCACTGATTTTTCTTAAATGTCTTTTTTCTGAGCACATGTGGAAAGGTATCCAAAACCTGATGGCCATCCAGCCTGAGATAATCCAGTGTCTCGTCCAAAAGACTACAGCAAGTCAGTTTGTAAAAAATGTCATTGTCTACAAGACCAATCATTTAAAGAACTACCTTGCTACTACTTACATCAACCTCTCAAGAATATCTTTACTGTCTTCAGGCAGGAGATCCAAATCTATTTTTTGGTAGAGAACTTCAGTTATATATTCAGGTGCAGAGTATTGTCCTGGCGGTTCTTTTAAGGCTGCCTGAGCATCTTTGACTCTCGTTAGAAGATGCATGCCATATTCAGTTGCCTCTTCTTCTTTTTTATCTTTGTCTGAGCCTTCTACTTTTTCATCAAAAAAAACAGCGCCTTTATCAACATGCCCATTACCAATATGGCCTGTCTCATGAGCAAGGATAAATAGCTGCCAGGCTGGGGCTTTGTTGACTCGGGTCAATACAATGACCGGACGACCATCGACGTCGACAACCATTCCGTCAAACTTCTTTGCCCCTGCCGGAAGCTGCTTGAGATGAATGACGGGTACACCGTGTTCCCAGAGATAGTCAATCAGAGCTTCAAGACTCACCCACTTATTGGTATTCAGTATTTCTCTTCTGACTTCTTCAGGGTTTTTAGGGATTGGAACGTAAGGCTTAGGGGTTGCAGAGGCAACCAGCCGGGCCAGGCTTTCAGCCAAACTTTGTGCCACAACAACATCTTTCTTTGATTTGCTTTGCGTCAATCTGTAGTGAGTATGACCAGCCGGAGCCAAACGGACTGACTTAGCGTCATCCACCAAGCTGGCCAGATCAAGTCCAAGATGCTTGGATAAATGCATTTTCAGCATCAGTATTGATTGCGCTGATTCCCCAAGACTCTTATCCCACCAGTCAGGCATTACTGTTTTGATGAAAGCTTTTGGGAAACCTGAATCTGCAAGACGTCGCTCAAGCCTCTTTATAGGAGTTGTTATAGTTGTCATAACCAGCCCCCTTTATGTTGACAGATAATTTAGAGTCGCAGAATTATAGATCCCTATGCACTGAAGACAACTCTAGCGCAGTAAAACTCAAAAAACCAAACAGAACAGGCAGCCGTTGGGTTACATTGACCGTACTATCAAAATCTTTCTGCGTGCTACTCTCAAATCTTCATCCACTCTTAGGGTATTCGCTAATTTTTATCACAATCTGATCATCAAGCTCCAGAAGCCTCGGACTGACCTCACAAGCCAGATGTAGTCTTTTACACAAAGCAGAACCCTTAGCCGGATCAACTATGAGCTTTTTCAACGAAACAGGATCCTGAGAGGATCCACTTCCTTCCACGAGCCGTAACAAGGTCATAACTTAAAAAACAGAACTGAGGATGTTAATAAGACTATGAAAACCCAGCTCAATCAGGCACCGTATCCATTGTCACATTCAGGGGGTGGGCTGAAATACCTGCTCATAGCTATATGAGTCGAACACTGGTCTGGTTCAGAAGCGATTTGAGAGTGGGAGACAACCCTGCTCTGTACCACTCCGCAGTTAAAAATGAAGTTGTGGCCGTCTATTGCCTGTGCCCGGATCAATGGCAGGAGCATAACGACAGCCCGAACAAGCTATGGTTCTGGATGCAGAATCTCAAACAACTGGAACACTCTCTAAACAGGCTCAACATTCCACTGGTCGTCATTCAACCGATTCGATTTGAACACTGTGCCCAATTACTGTTACAGACAGCCCGACAACTCCAGTGCGACGGCATAAGCTTTAATAACGAACATGGGCTCAATGAAGAAAACAGAGACAGGGCTGTCGAACAAACCTTTGCCCGGCAACAACTGAAATGCCTGCGTTTTTCTGACCAGACTCTGATCCCTCCGGGTCATCTGTTAAATGGCAGCGGTGATTATTTCAAAGTCTTCACGCCTTTTAAAAAAGCACTGTATCGAACCCTTGACCTGCACCAGATTCAGCCACTGCCCGCCCCTGAACAACAAAAGCCTCTGGAACTGGCTGATGTTCAGCCCGTCGATTACCTGAATCTGTTTACGCCATTGGAAGGTCTTCAAGCACTCTGGCCTGCCGGTGAAGAAGAAGCCGCAAACCGGCTCAAATCCTTTATCGAGTCTCATAGTGAAGGTTATAAAAAGTTTCGGGATTTTCCGGGTATGGATGCCACCAGCACCCTCTCTCCCTATCTGGTGTCAGGAACAGTCTCCCTCAGACAGTGTTTCTATGCTGCATTTCAGGCCAACAATGGAGAAATGGATTCAGGTAGCGATGGCCTGCAATGCTGGATGAGTGAATTAATCTGGCGGGAATTTTACAAACATATTTTGCATGGATTCCCAAGGCTTTCCAGAGGCAGGGCGTTCATCACAGAAACCGAACATCTGCCCTGGAATCAGGATAACGAGGCATTCAGTGCCTGGTGCAAAGGTGAGACTGGCTTTCCATTGGTGGATGCAGCCATGAAACAATTGGTGAATACCGGCTGGATGCACAACCGCCTGAGAATGGTCACAGCCATGTTCCTGACCAAAAACCTGATGATTGACTGGCGCCTCGGAGAAACCTTCTTCATGCAGCATCTGATCGACGGTGATTTGTCCGCCAACAATGGTGGCTGGCAATGGTCTGCCAGCACAGGCACCGACGCGGCCCCCTATTTCAGAATGTTTAATCCTGTCAGTCAGTCGGAGAAATTTGATTCAGAAGGTCAGTTTATTCGCCACTGGCTACCCCAGCTGAGCAGACTGAGTAGCAAGGAGATTCACGCTCCCTGGCAACATCATGTTAATGAGATCAACTACCCGGCACCGATTGTCGACCTCAAAGCATCAAGAGAGAGGGTACTCTCTGCTTTCAAAGCCTTGAAGCAGCCTTAAAAAAAATCGGATAGTTCATGCTGTTTATAACGCCTCTGAATTTGCGGGTTATGACAGCCGCCTACTAGACTGTGAGATTATGATCATTTGAGGATCATCATGACTGACGTCAAAACTGCTTCGTCCATATTGCCTCTCTGGAAACGATGCCTGATTACCCTTGCAGTGATGTTGGTGGCCAGTTTCTTAATCGGTTTGTTGGTTCGCAGTCTATTCGGTTTTTCCCTGCCCGATTATGTGTCTGGGGTTGTGGGTGGTTTCTCAGCAATAGTGATATGGGAATTCCTTAAGTGAGCGCAACCCACCCCCTCATTATTGTCGGTTTTATACGTGCCGGGTATTATATCAGCCTATCGTGCTGTCATTTGTACCCGGGTCTCGCTGTGCGCTTACAACGAAAAAGATAGCCGCTCTTTCTGGAATTCAGATCGAACTTTCCTACTGTCCGATAGGCTCCAGGGGGTTGCTCTAAAATAAGTTACATAGAAAGCAAAAGGATAATAAAGAGGAAGTTTTAATGGCTATCGTCTCAATTCCAGAACCCGAAAAAGACATCAAACTCGGCATCAGCGCCTGCCTGATGGGTCAGAAAGTCCGATACGATGGTGGGCACAAGCGCTCTTCGTTTTGTATGAATACCCTGAGTCATTTCTTCCAATTCGAGTCTGTCTGCCCGGAAGTGGCCATCGGACTGGGCACCCCCAGGGAACCTATTCGTCTGGTTGGGGATATCCAGCAGGTCAGGGTTGTGGGTACCGATCACCCAGATGTGGACGTTACCGATCAGCTGACTGATTATGGCTACAGAAAAGCCAGAGAATTAACCGATATCAGTGGCTATATCCTGATGCAAAAATCCCCCAGTTGTGGCATGGAAAGGGTCAAGGTCTACCATGAAAACGGCTTCCCTTCTGGCGTCAGTTCTGCAGGTGCATACGCCAAAGCCCTGATGGAAGCACAACCTCTTCTGCCTGTGGAGGAAGAAGGCCGACTCCATGATCCCGTTTTGAGGGAAAATTTTTTCACCCGGGTGTATGCCTACCACCGCTGGCACAGCGAAGTACTGAAAAATCCCAGTCATGCCGCTGTGGTTCATTTTCACTCAACCCACAAATATATGATCATGGCTCACAATCCCAGCGATTATAGTGCCCTGGGACAGCTCGTTGCCAAAGGCGGCAAGATGGAACTGCAACCTTTGTTGGCACAATACTTCGAAGAGTTCATGAACACCCTGAAAAAAAGGGCAACCCGGAAGTCCCACACTAATACCATGCTGCACATTCTGGGCTACGTAAAGAAGACTGTGGACACCACAGAGCGAAACCAGTTTCTCAAACTGGTCGAAGAGTACCGTCAGGGTATCCTGCCGTTAGTAGTGCCAATGACCATGCTACGTCATTTCATTGAAAATCATGGCAACGACTACATCCAGCAGCAGACCTATCTTCTCCCTCACCCTGATCAATTAGGGCTCAGAAATCAGATCTGAAGCCTGACCTTCCAAAATAAACGCCGGGCGCAAGTGTCTGGCGAACTTGCAACGCTCAATAGTACAGTCTGAAAAAACGGTCTGCTGTAAATTCAGCTCTTTATGCCAATTCATTTGTAATAACCTATTTTATAAAATTTAAAAATTACTTATTACTAATTTTATGAGCGTGCTGACAGGATTTACATCGACCTTTAAGGTTTCGGGAACGGTATCTTGACATCCTCTCGCCCCTGAAGGAGCGAGATTCCCGTTAGTCACCTAACAGGCTTCCTGTTTCAACACGCCTTCCCTAGATGGTTGCTTACGCAGCCATCCCCGTTC
>NZ_JAHHPQ010000635.1:0-1046 GCF_024606245.1 Endozoicomonas sp. SESOKO2 | reverse complement strand
CTGGCGATTGCATTTTTCTTCATCATCCTCTGAGTCGCTATTGTATTCGTCATCTTCCTTATCATCCGGGTTGCTGCGTTCTCCAGTCAATTTTGTATACAGCCACTGTTTCAGTCGTGTTTCCTGATGTTGGAGCGCTTCAGCAGCAGGTAGCCCTTCTGATTTCCAGAGTCTGGTCATAATTTGCAATAGCAGATGATTGAGCGCCCCCCGGTAACGCACCCAGCCCAGCACTTTTTTTACAGGTTCATTTTTGGGCAAGCCCCGGCCATTATTCATGGACGAAAAAGCACGGAACAACTTCATATTGAACTGGTCATCCCTGTGTTTCCATTCCGGCCAGTTCAGCACCTCTTTCACTTTCTCATGTTTGAGCATGCCTCTGGCATTATTCATGGACGAGAATGCGCGGAACAGCTCCATATTGAACTCGTCCCCCTTGTCTTTCCATTCCGGCCAGCCCAGCACTTCTTTCATGTCCTCATGCTTGAACGTGCCCTGGCCATGATTCATGGAAGAGAAGGCGCGGAACAGCTCCATATTGAACTCGCCATCCTTGTCTTTCCATTCCGGCCAGTTCAGCACCTCTTTGACTCTCTTGTGTTTGAGTATGCCTTTGGCATGATTCACGGACGAAAAGGCGCGGAGCAGTTCCATATTGAACTCGTCATCCTTGTTTTTCCATTCCGGCCAGCCCAGCACCTCTCTCACTTGCTCACATTTGAGCATGCCTTTGCAATGATTCATAGACGAGAATGCTCGGAACAGCTCCATACTGAACTCGCCATCCTTGTCTTTCCATCCAGGCCAGTTCAGCATCTCTTTCACTTTCTCATGTTTGGGCAAGCCCTGGCCATGATTCATAGACGAGAAAGCACGGAACAACTTCATATTGAACTCGCCATCCTTGTTTTTCCATTCCGACCAGGCAAGCACCTCTTTCACTTCCTCATGTTTGAGCATGCCTGTGCCAGTATTTATGGATGAGAAAGAGCGGAACAGCTCCATACTGAACTCGCCATCCTTGTCTTTCCATTCCGGCCAGC
>NZ_JAHHPQ010000634.1:0-1913 GCF_024606245.1 Endozoicomonas sp. SESOKO2 | reverse complement strand
GCTTCAGGAGTTCGGGGATGGCGGTTATTTCATTAGATTTCTCTTCTGTTTTAAGCTGTCCCAGCCCCACGTTATTGGCCGCAGAGAAAGCACTAACCCTATGAATTGCCGACAATAACAGCGCAGATGGTCAACAAAAGGATGTCTGTTAGCTTGTGGCCGACTTTCCAAGCTTGCAGAGGGTCACTGATAATAGAGAGTTGTGAAATCAAATCGTGAGCATTCATGCTGCGGCCTTACCCTAGTGTGCAGTTATAAGGCCATAGACGTATTAAAAAGAAAACAAATATAAGCTACGTGCCAATAATTTCAGGGGTTTTCATCATTTTTCCCTGATCCAATAGTCTGTTGGATATTTGGTTCTGAGGTGAAGGTCGGCCAGGCATCAGCAAAGGGACGCATATGCATTATGAAATAACTGGATAACTTACAAAAGTTGATCTAGGTTGGAAGGCCAATGGAGTTAAACATTAAGAGATGATCATGGAAAACCTCTATAACACCGATTATCACGGCTGGATCGCCCGGCAACGTGAGCTTCTGAAAAACAACAGGCTTAACGAACTGGATATACCCAACCTGCTAGAGGCAATGGAACAGGAAATGGGGAATAACCACCATACACTTGAATCACATCTGAAGATTCTTTTATTACATCTGCTGAAATACCAGTATCAGGTAGAAGTTATCAATCCGGTGCTGCCGGAGCCATATAATTGTCGTGAATGGTTTGCAAGCATAGACAGGGCGAGGGATGCCATAGGGTCGCTACTCCGCAGAAACCCATCTCTGAAACGGGAGACCGACGTAATACTCCGTGAGGTTTACCCTAGTGCCAAGCGCATGGCTATTAAAGAAATGAACCGCTACGTGCAGAAGCACCAGCAGCTCAATAACAACAGTTTCTCACCTGACTGCCCCTGGACCTTCGGGCAAGTTATTGAGGATGACTGGCTGCCCTGCGATTAAATAGGCTACCCGGCTAACTGCATCTGGTTTTCTTTGCGAGCATGGCTTGTTTCTTGGATCGGATAGCTATCACCTTGCCATTGGTTCGTCTTGGGCTTTAAATATTTTGCTATTGCCCGACTAACTCACCAGACGATAGCTTCATTCAATTCATCTGGTATGCGGCTATGGATATCTTAGGCCCACCTAAAAGCAGGTTGGCACTGTCATTAGTAAATATTTTTTTGATAGCATATGTGCTATCATTGAATTCATGAAAACCATTGTACTTGATACCAGCTGCTTTGTTTCGGCGCTTCTCGGTATTGGCGGCGCAAGCCGGGAAATTCTCAGGTTGTGTCTGAATCGCCAGTTGAACCCTCTGATGGGCAATGCACTTTATACCGAGTATGAGTCGCTGTTAAACAGGCCAGTGCTCTGGAATAAAAGCCGTACTACCGAGTCGGAACGTGAGCAGGTGCTCAACGCGCTGCTAAGTATTACCCAGTGGGTTGAGATCTATTATCTCTGGCGGCCAAACTTACCAGACGAAGCTGACAATCACCTGGTAGAACTGGCAATGGCTGGTGGTGCCAGCCATATCATCACCAAGAACATTAAAGATGTTGGTCGCGGAGAACTGAGGTTTAACCACCTGACCATTTGTAATCCAGAAGACTTTATCAGGGAGATCAGGCAATGAGCGTACTTACCATTCGACTGACCGAAGAAAAACATGAACGCTTGAAGCAATTGGCCAAGTCCAGAAATATCAGTCTGAACAAATTGATGGATGAATTATCGACCATCGCCTTGGCAGAGTTTGATACCTATAACCGTTATTTGGTCAGAGCAGAATCAGGTAATCCAAAGGAAGCTCTGAAGATTCTGGACAGGCTGGATAGTGAGTCACGGTAAAATCATGAAAGTTCGTGCCTGGCCAGGACTGCAGCCGGATAGCATGT
>NZ_JAHHPQ010000633.1:0-1359 GCF_024606245.1 Endozoicomonas sp. SESOKO2 | reverse complement strand
AGTCCACATTCTGCAAACCTGTCCCGTAGTGCCGACAGCATACCCTGAGCCTCTTCTTCACTTCGACAGTGCGCCAGCCCATCGTCTGCATACCTGCACCATTTCACATGCGGATAGTGCTTCTGCATCCATTTATCGAATACGTAATGGAGAAACAGATTTGCTAACACCGGACTGATAACACCTCCCTGAGGTGTGCCTTGTGTACGTTCTATACACTCACCACTCTCATTGATCATTGGCGCTTTCAGCCACCGCTCTACGTAGAGTAACAGCCATTTGCAGCGGGTGTGTTTGCTCACCGCTTTCATCAGCAATTCATGTGAAATGTTGTCGAACAGTCCTTTGATATCAAATTCCAGAACCCAGTCCTGATGCCAGCATCGTTTTCTTGTAACACGTATGGCATCAATTGCCGATTTACCCGGCCTGTACCCATAGGAATCCCTGAGAAAGAACGATTCTACCAAAGGCTCAAAATAGAGCTTGGCAACCATCTGGGCTATTCGGTCGGATATCGTTGGGATACCCAGTAACCGTTTTCCCCCTGACTTTTTGGGTATGGGGACCGCTTTGACAGCAGGAGGGAAGTAACTCCCTGCTGTCATGCGGTTCCAGATTTTGTATAGGTTGTTCTTTAAGTCTTTCTCAAACTCGGCCATTGACTCCCTGTCAATACCCGCTGCCCCTTTATTAGCTTTCACCAACTGATAGGCTTTGACGACTTGCCATTTGTCGATGTTGAATCGATGTGTACCTGTCACGATATCTCCTCCTGTTTTCGCAGTTGGATACCCGACAGATACCGTTTAACACTGCCCCTTCGCTCCATACTCATTACAAGTATTTCTACACTAATACGGGCAGTTCCGCCCCAGTGCCAGACATTGGTACTCTCACGCTTATCACTTTGATGACTTGCGTTTCTCCCTTGGCAGTCTGACGACTGGTTCCCACAGTTCCTGAGAGGAGCCTGGAATGAGATCACGCCCACTTTACACCGGACACCACTTACACGGCCTTCGGAGCAACCTGTAAATTGATCACCAACCTTAGACGCTGCTGGCTTTTGATGTCGAATCTCTGGTTTACGATGCGTCATCATGGGTTCGATAACTCGTCTTCTCATTCCTCACCTGCACACCTGATCGGTGCACGTCTCTTCAACGCTCACCACGAGCACTCTTAATGCACGCAGCTTGAAGTGGTTTGAAGCCGACTTCCGACAGTAGACTTCGGTGGGCCATACCACCATCTCCTCCCAAGCTTAGCCACAGTTCTGTTGCATTATCCTTATGCAGCCAGTCCGTGTGCCTGTGGCACACCATCGAGTTTCCAGTGAAGCTTATTCTCGATGTG
>NZ_JAHHPQ010000011.1:0-2040 GCF_024606245.1 Endozoicomonas sp. SESOKO2 | reverse complement strand
GGCGATGAATCATCAGGAGCTGAAAATGTTAGGGCAATGTTTACCGCTTTGGTTATTATAAGATCAATGTTTGCGGAACGTTTAAGAAAAGTGTTCCCGGAACACGCTTTTTTACTAAAAGATGTTCCTCGTGTGCAACTTGAGTTTTTAAGAACTTTTACCCTTAAAGCCAGAGAACAACTTGTTGAGGTACTAAAACTTACTCGGCCAGAAAAAAAAGACGAATTCGTACGTAATATGTTTTTGGTCTTTGGTATGGTTCCTGAAGAACTGTCCCAGGAGTGGAGCCCTCTATTTGTTCCTTCAGAGCAAGCTGCTGCTCACAAGGAAGATGTACAAAATGTCAGTCTTCACGCTGACGTGAACGGTTCAG
The DNA here is from genome assembly GCF_024606245.1 of Endozoicomonas sp. SESOKO2. Classification (NCBI taxonomy): domain Bacteria; kingdom Pseudomonadati; phylum Pseudomonadota; class Gammaproteobacteria; order Oceanospirillales; family Endozoicomonadaceae; genus Endozoicomonas; species Endozoicomonas sp. SESOKO2. The sequence goes on along the minus strand of NZ_JAHHPQ010000011.1, from coordinate 1,667 downwards.
GAGGGGGCTGGCAGGTGGTCGGCGATTCAAGAGCACTGAAAAGCAAAAAGAAAAAGCGTTCAGGTTCCACAGGCAGGTCTGTTGCCGGGTATCCACCCTGCGCTGCCCGCTATCGTGATAACTCTCGTCCGGATACAGTTCAGGGGCAGCAGGCTAAGGTCGACATAGGACAGCAGTTCCGATGTCGGCAGTCCTCAACACGGGCCAGTTTGCAGCTGAATGATTCTACCAGAGGTAATGATTTTGGCGGTGTTCAGTTAAATCCTGCACCAGGAAAAAAAGTAAAGCTGACACCTTTGGCGGTCAGGCCCCGGTACGATACTCCGCTGATAGATATTGGTGCCAATCTGGTAGGTAACAACAGATTTCATAACTTAAGTGGAGTTCTGGCTGATGCTGTCCGTTCGGGGGTCGGCACCGTCATTATAACCGGTACTTCTATCCCAATATCTGGACAGGTTCAGGATGAGGTAATGAAATGGGTGGAATCCTCTCCTGTGTCAGACAGAGTAACTGGTCAGGCAACAGCTATTGACGTTTCCTCTGACGCCTCCCGATGTTCTTTATACTATACGGTGGGTTGCCATCCTCACAAGGCCAAAGACTTTTTAAAAGACGGTGGTATCCCGGCGATAAAAGAAATACTTGAGAAAGATCACAGTCGCTGCGTCGCAGTGGGTGAGTGCGGGTTGGATTACGACCGTAACTTCTCAGATGAGAGAGATCAAAGAGAGGCTTTCCGGCAGCAGCTGGCACTGGCTGTGGAAATGAAAAAACCGTTGTTCTTGCATGAGCGTGATGCCCATGACGATTTCAAGGAAATTCTGGAGGGTTATATTGGGCAGCTGCCTGCAAAAAACATGGCCTGCGTTCACTGTTTTACCGGCAATGGCGAGGCTCTTCAAGATTACATCGATATGGGGTGCTCCATTGGAATTACCGGATGGATTGCTGGTAACAATAACAGAGATCTGGTGGAAGCATTGAGTACTGTTGGATGGGATGTTCTGCGGGACCGTCTGATGATTGAGACGGATGCACCATTTTTACGCCCCTTTCAGGTGATGTCCCGAAAAGATAATCCTAAGACGGATAATAAAAAAAGAGTTGATAATGTCCCTGCTAATCTGCCCTATGTGGTCCATGCACTGAGCGAAGTGCTGGGTGTAGATGCAGAAGAGATTGCTGCTGCAAGCACCCGTAATGCCAGGAAGATATTCTCCCTATTTGACGTTGATTGAACTTTTTTTATTGTTTTCGACGACTCCCGGGATCTCTGTTTTCCGAGCGACTGTGTTGGAAAGTCAAATTCCGTCTGAGGGTAATGTATAGGCTCAAAGTATCTTGAAAAGCTTTGTAGATGCCGGGTCTTCACTTAAGGCAGGCTAATAGCGATGTCAGAAGCAGAAATGCTGTAAATGATGGAAACCCGCCAACTAATCAGCGGGGCTCTGGACGCTCTGACAATAAATGGCGGTGGGTCAGAGATTCGAACTCTGGGAAGGCTACTAACCTTCGCCGGTTTTCAAGACCGGTGCTTTCAACCGCTCAGCCAACCCACCTAAAGAGGTTTGAAAGTGCAGCAACGAACATGGCAACAACCCGATTTTTACCAGCTGAACCCCGAGGATGTTACTGCACTTTGAGAAGTGGCGGAGGGACAGGGA